>CAJPSU010000063.1 GCA_905373345.1 Candidatus Saccharimonadota bacterium | reverse complement strand
TGGCTTTTACTGCAGCTGTGCGTTTCGGCGCGCTGCTGTCGCTCGCCTTAATACGCGTTACAGTTGGCTTATTTTTTTTGCCTTTCGTTGATTTTGTTGATGCTGCCACAATGGTTTCTCCCAATTAAATAAGTCTGGTATGAACCAGACTGTCAAGTTTATTGTACGCCGCACACGCCAAAATTGCAAGCGGCGCTATTTCCTGCGCTTCGTCGACGGCAAACTAAAACTAAAGGTTGAACCGTGATTCAGGCGGCTTTTTAGCTCAATCGTCGTGTTTAATTTTTTCGCAAGTTTATGTGCGACATACAGTCCCAGCCCCGTACCACCTGTTTCGCGCGTGCGATAGTCCTCGCTGCGCCAGAACTTCTGGAATAAATGCTGCTGGTCGCTGCGGCTGATGCCGATACCGGTGTCTTTCACGGTGAATGTCAGCAACCGCGGCGCTGAACGTTTTACCGACACAGTGACGCCGCCCGTTTGCGTATACTTGATAGCGTTCGTAACGATATTTTGCAATAACTCTTTCAAATAGAGGCGACTTTCGTTAACGGCGCCAAGCTGCGGGTCAAGGTCTAAATCGAAATAGAGTGATTTTTCGGTGGCCTCAGGAGAGTATTCGGCGTATAGTTCGCTAATTAACTCAGCAACGTCAATTAATTCTGGCGTGTCGGCAACACCGCGCTCGGCGCGGCTCAGTGTAGATAAATCATTTGCCATTTTCGCGAGGAATACGACTTGCTGGTGCGCTGCGTTGACGCCATCGTGCAATGTAGACTGCGGAATGTCGGGGCGCTCCATCATGAGCTGAACATTGCTGAGCGAACCTTCGGCGATGGCGATCGGCGTACGTAGTTCATGGCTGACAACCGAAATGAATTCATCGCGCTCGTCTTCAAGCGACTTCTGCTTGGTTATGTCGCGTAGAATAATAATATAACCGTCCCTACCGCTCGCATGCGTACTGTTGGCGTTCCGAATCGGCGAGTAGACGACGCTTAGATGGACAACTTCTCCGGATATTTTAGCACTCAGGTCATCGCGCATGCGAACGCTGTGAATACGATGCAAAAGCTGCGTAAATTTAACCGTTTCGCCCTCGTTATTTTTCATAGTGAGCACAGCGTCGATTTTCTTTCCGGTCAGCTCGGAGTTGGTGTCAAGCAAATCAAGTGCTGCCGCATTATACAATTGAATTGTGCCGCGGCTATCAACACTCAAAATTGCGTCCGCCAAATTATTCACAATCGTCAGCACGCGGTCGCGCTGCAGTTTTTCCTCGGTTTGCGAACGCAGCAACTCGCGCTGATCAATCGCCTGCGCCGTGACAATCGCATTCATAATACACGCCACTATCAGCGTGCCGGCAAAGTGCAGCCCAATTTGAAACACGCGCGTCAAATCGTCCGCCGAAATGATAACGCTCGCGCTCGCCGCGACAAACAACATCGCCAAACTAAGCTTCACGCCGCCTGCGCCAGCGTGCACAGCGCTCGCCAAAAATAGCACCGACCACACGTAAATAAACGGCATGTCAAAGCCCGACACAAACAATATATACAGCAGCGCGATAATATGGAATAGTATAATCCGCGCAATCGCGCCGTGCCGCGTTTTCATTGGCGCAAAGAAATGATAAAGCGCTAGAATGACCCACGAGGCGTTAATCGCAATAATGAGCGGCGTTAGCGGATAATGCCGTACACCCGGCACTAGTTGCAAGTACACGCTATACGCAACCAACAACAGCGGCAAAAACAATCCGGCGTAACGCAAAATCTTAGCGCGGCGTACATTCACTTCCAGGAGAATATCATTATTCTGAGACGGCTCACCCATAATTATTCTTAGTATAACCGTAAGCGTGACAATTGCAAAGAGCTAATGAATGTAGGTTTCTGCACGCCGGCTTCTCTAGCTATCGCCCTCGCCAGCCGCAATGACGCGCTACAATACAGGCGTGTGGCGCTTGATCTGCTGGCGGTGCGTACGGTAATGTGGGTCGTAGCGCTCCACTTCGCGCCAAAATGCAATCGAATGATTCATATGGCGCGTGTGGCATAGCTCGTGAATTAACACGTAGCGAATCAGTTCGTCTGGCAATTTCATCAATGCAATGTTGAGGCTAATTGTGCCCGTGCTGCTACAACTTCCCCACCGGCTGCCGGCATGACTAAAGCGGACGCGAGCGTAGTGAAAATTATACTGCGCCGCAAGTTTCGCAAGGAGCGGCGGCAATAGCTGCTTAGCTTCTTTGCGCAACGCGCGTCCGACCGCATCGCGAATCTGCTGTTGCACGGCGCCGTCTTCAAGTGCGTACGCTGGCGGCAGCTTCACGATAATATGCTGTCCGCGGATCGCTGCACTTGGTGCTTCTACCATTTGCGTCGGTACAACGGCGATGCGATGCTGCTTGCCGATTATCTGCCCATGCTGATACGGCGAGGTAATTGATGTCCGCGCCGTCATACGGCGTAATTCGCCGCGTGATTGGTCAATAAACTCACGAATGAATTTGAGTGGCGTCAACCGCCCGCACGATACCGTAAACTGCCCGCCCGTTCCCAAATGAATCCGCACGCTGCGCGCCCCCGCCCGGCGCTTCACGATAATGTCGCCGAATTCAGCATCACGGATCGTTTGCGGGCTACGCGGCATATATAGCCCCTAATATTACTGCACAAATGCGCCTCGTCATTGCACGCGAATCGGGCGCTGCACAACACGCTCGGCAGGCTGCACCGATGGACGTGCGGCAGAGCGGTTTTCACTGCCCAGGCGGCTCAAAACGGTACGCGCCTGCGTGGCATACGTATGCTTGCCGCTAATGACGATTGGTTTTTCGTGGACGTGCGGTTCGCTGAAACGCTTGACGGCGCTGTCAAATTGTTCGGCGGTCATAGTTTGCGCTTTTAGTATGCGGCGGCGGCACGTGGACTCGTCGACCTGCACCCACACAAAAAGCGGCTGGTAATTATGCATACGCGCCCAACGCGCGAAGTCGGTGCGGTGCGTGCGGCTGAGACTATCGCCTTCGTAAATGAATGTCTGATTAGTGCGTGCTATTTCGCCCAGAAACATTGCGTTCAGTTCGCTTGACGCTTCCTCGTCGCGCCCGCGCTCTTCCACATACGCCGCGTTGATAAACGGCGCGTTAAAGGTCTCGGCGAATTGCTGCGCGAAAAACGTTTTGCCGCTGCCGGGCAATCCTACCATCATGATAGCGTGCGGACGAGATAGATGAACTGGCTTCATGCAGGTATTATAGCACACTGATTTACAGGTGAAGCGCGTGAGGTTTTGCGGGCGTTGATTTTGCTTAAGATTTGTGGCAAAATGTAGAGAGAAGTACATATAAGCGTGCGAGTGGTGGGGCACGGTAAGGAGGGTATCTATGCAGATCGCAATACTAAGCCGTACGAAACAAATGCTTCGTACGTTAAGCGCGTCGCGCCAAATGGTTGCACGGCGGACAGGCATGTCGTTCGTGGCAATTGCGCTCGTGCTGCAATCGTTCGTGCTCGTGATGGGTGCACAAGCGCAGGCGTCGAGCGACGATATGATTTCGGGTGGCGTCGGCAGCAAAGAACAGATTTTAGCGCACTACGACGCGAACACAAATAACTTCCGCGATGTCATGACGTACAATGGCATTACGCGGGCAGAGCTAGCGAGCATGTCGACAATGAAGCGTTTCACGGTTGACTCTAGCTCGTATTCGTGGGGCTGGACGCCGCGCTTTAGCGAAGCGCAAGGTCAGCGCGCGCATTCGGTAGCAGGGCGCACGGTTTACTCGCGGCCACATAGCTTGTGGGATTTTAGCTGGTATAACGGCTGGGAGGGCAAATCAGCGACGCGCGGCGCGTTCCGTATCGTGTCGGCGTGCGGCAATTTAGTGACATACAGCGTGCCAACGCCGCCTGCTCCGAAACCAACACCAAAGCCGGAACCGAAACCGCAGCCTGCGGTAACGTGCGACAGCCTGACGGTCGCGCCGATTCAAGGCTCGCGTACGAAAGTTCGTATCAGCGGCAAAGCGTCCGGCCAGAACGGCGGCGTTGTAAAAGAGCTCCGCTACTATGTGTTTGACGCGAACGGTAATACGATCATTCAAGCTTCAGCGCCTGGCGCAGAAAGCTCGACAACGATTGAGCTACCAGACGCTGCTGGTACATACAAAGCGCAAGTCTACGCAATAAGCGACCTTGGCAATATCACAAGCACGTCGTGCACGGCGCAAATCACCGTGCCGGAAAAACCAGTCACACCGACTCCGACGCCCGACAAGCCGAGCATTACGATTGCAAAAACGGTCAATAAGCAAAAACACGTCGCGGTCGCTGTCGGTCAAGAATTTACCTATGAGATTACCGTCACAAACACTGGCAAAGTCGCGCTGAAAGACGTCGTTGTTACCGACAACGCGCCGGCAGAAGTGTCGCTCGTCAAGGCAGACGCGGGTGCAGTCAAAGACAATACCTGGACATATACGATTTCTGAGTTCAAAGCGGGCGAAGCAAAAAGTTTCGTGCTCACCGCAAAGTACAGCAAGTACGCTGCAGGTACGCACAAAAACAACGTTTGCGTTGATACGCCGACTATCTCCGGCGGACCAGATGCTTGTGACAATGCAACGACGCAAACCGACGAGACCATTGAAGTCTGCGTGAAAGCAGAAAAAACGATTCGTACGATCAAGCGCAGCGAGTACGACGCCAGCAAACACGTCGACAAAAACTCAGACGAGTGCAAAACTAAACCGGTAAATCCGCCGTCAACACCACAGACC
>CAJPSU010000062.1 GCA_905373345.1 Candidatus Saccharimonadota bacterium | reverse complement strand
CGCCTCCGCCGTCTGCCGAAATATTTTCGAGCGATTTTTTTAGTGCGGCGGCGTCGCTTGTGAACTCCTGGTCGACCCGCGATTGATAATCATTTGGGTAGTTCGTCCGCGCCGGATCGTCGCGATATGACGTGATGGCGAAGCGGGCGCTGTTCGTTTGTTTTTTAACATCGTCGACGATCATCGAAATATGCGCCTTAATTGAACTGATCTTCAATCCCATAGAGCCGGTGGTGTCAATATTAAACACGATATCAATATCGCTGCTTGTGCCGCCAATTTGCTTGAATTGTTTTTCGAAATCAGTTTTCCGCAGTTTTGCGTCGACAGCTTTGGCGTACTCGCGGTGCCCGGTTGTATTTGGATGGTACCACTCATTAACGTCGCCACTCGGCTCCATAAATTCGTTCAGCCAGCGGTTCGGATTTCTGTGTTTGCTGCTCGGATCGGGCTCGTGCCCTTCAAAGCGAAGCGGAATGTCGTTGATGAATATGACTTGACCGGGGTGTGACTTGTTGTCTTCAGCGACTAGTTGTGCGATCATAGCATTGCCGCGCCGTCCAAGATCGCGAATTTCGTATGCGGCGTAGTATGCTGTCGAGAACGGCCAGCCGCCAAGCGAATAGTCGGATGCGGTCGCGAGCAGCGGATATCCAGCGATGACGATTTTAGCGTCTTTGCGGAGACCGTTGGCGCGAAGGCGAGTAAGTACTCTTTTGATTTTTTCTGCTAAATCATTAAGCGACGTTTTTGCTTTATTAATATTTGCCTCACAACGATTTCTATCTCGCCACGGTCGTATGGCAAAACATGTTTGTACTATATCTTCAAACTTTATATCATTTCCGCCGATAGAAAACATCACAAGATCAGTTTGCGGTCCGACAAAATTTGCCTGCGCTTTTATCGTTCTCGTACAAGAATATGAAACATTTTGCCGCATACCAATATTGTGGTTGCTGCCAATTTGTATGGAGTGTATGTTGAGAGCTCCTGACATTTCATCAGAAAATCTAGTGCTGCACTGTCGCTGCAGCCTGTGTCGTATGGTTGCTCTCGGGGTGCTAAGTGGAAATGTTGCGAACGATAGCTCTCTTTTAAATTGCCTATCGGAAAGTATATTGCTAGTGACCGCACCGCCACAAGCCCTATTATTAAATGTTAACGAAATGCCGCGATCTACTAGCGAGTTCAGATAAATATGCGCCCAGTTGTTGCCGCTGCGGTAGCATTCGTCTGGTCCGTAATAATTTCCCGCGCCATTCCCGGCTGAATACGAATCGCCAAGCAATACAGCGTGGAGTTTTTTGCCGGATAGAGAAGGGCGAAGCTCAACCTCGCCGTGCGCGATTGACGCATAAAAAACCGCAGCAATGGTTGCCGCGGTTAATGATAGTAACAATATAGTGGATATTTTTTTCATAATTTCCTCTATTCTTTCCTTATAGATACACTTATTGTATTATTGCTAAAATCAGATAAGTAACTTTTTAGTGTAATTATTACATCAAGGTACATATTATCACCATTATTTTTTTTAGCAACAAAGGAGCACGTATAGCTGCAATTACTATTAGTGTCTATAATTGTCCAGCTGGTGTCTGTAGCTGATTTTTGAAGAGACTTTAGTATGTCATTTGGTGATCTATTTGGCGGTAACTCAAATATATTTTTAGCACTTTGCCGTGATGAGGGCTCAATCTGCAATAAACTGGTATTATTTCGTGGTGAAATAAATGTATTTAGATGTTTCATTCCCAGCAAATCTTTTCGTCCCATTGGGTCGTTGAGGAGCTGCTCCGCCTCTTTATATACGATGTACTGGGAGATGCGCTCGTACCCCATGAGCACGGCGTACAACAAAAACAGGCACGCCGCAATGATGCCAACGATCACGCCAATTCTTCTTAAAATTCGTACAGCTGTAGTTTTTTTGGGTGAAGTTGGTGTGCGCTTGGTGGTCATAACGTGCCCTCGTTACTGCTAATTTTACCCTCATTTTAGCATACGCGCGCTCGCGTGATACAATGAGAGAGTAAAATGGAGGGCGAGCTATGAGGGGCACGAAAAAAGCGAAAACACAAACACGAAAGCAATGGCTGATCATCGCGGTGATTGTGCTGGCGACCGCTTCGCTTACTGCATGGTGGTGCATGCGTAAGGCGGATCAATCGGCGAGAAGGCGTAAACAGTCAACGGCTGCTCTGTCTGACGCAGCGAAATTTAAGCAGTACTATCCGCAGGCGGCGGACGATAACCGTTTTACGTACGTATCGCCGGATGAAATTAAGCAAATTTTCGAACATGGCAGCGGTCTCGTCTTTTTAGGCTTCAAAGAATGCCCGTGGTGCCAAAAACTAGCGCCGATGATTGATGAAGCGGCAAAAGCTGAGGGGCTGACAAAAGTTTATTATATGGACATTCGCCAGGCGCGCGCGAATAACGACGAGACATACCAAATGCTGGTCGATAAATTAAAAGGTCATTTAGCAAAAGACGGTAGTGGCAATCCGCGGATTTTCGTGCCAGACGTTACGGCATTGCATGACGGCAAAATTGTCGGGCGGTTTTTACCGGAAACGTCTATTGATGACAAAGGTTTAACGCCCGGTGAATACTGGACGACCGAGCGCCGTGCGGATGCGATTAAACAGTTGCGCGCAATTATCGCAAAGACGCGATGATTGCTATTAGTAAAATGTCATAATGATACGGAGCAATAGATGAATCGCTCGCAATTATGTATTCACATTAAACAAACCTATGGTACTGACCCGGAGTTTTTATGGCAGAAATACCCGAACTACGCAGTGTTTCGACATGATGACAATCATAAGTGGTATGTAATCGTGATGAATGTGTCGCGGGTACAGTTGGATTAACGGGTGAGGGCATGGTTGATGTATTAAATCTAAAGCTTGACCCGAACTTGATTGATGATTTGCGAGTGCGATCAGGTTTTGCACCGGGTTATCATATGAACAAAATGCATTGGGTGAGTATTGTACTGGACGGTTTGGTAGCGGATGAGGAAATCGTTAATTTGCTAGATATGAGTTACCAGGCGACTCGGTAGTCCTGGCATGTAAATTATGCCGCTCGGTATTCGCCTAGAACTGTCACTGTGTGGTTGCTTTGTTTAATTTCGTTAATAAGCTGGCGGAGTTTTGCACCGGCGCAGTCAACGACGATGAAAAATTTGTATTGCCACGGCTGACCGACGATCGGCTGAGATTGGAGTTTACTTAGATTGACGCCGGCACGAGCGAAAATCTGCAGCACCTCAACGAGTGCGCCTGGTTGATGGCTTGTCGTCACGACGAGCGATGCGCGCGTCGCGTCGGCGGGCGGGTCTGTTTCTTCTAATACTAAAAAGCGCGTGATGTTGTCTTTATCGTCTTGGATTGATTCTGCGGCAATTGGCAGGCCGTATAGTTCGGCTGCTGCCCGCCCTGCGATAGCCGCTCGGTGTAGTGTATGTCCGCTCGCAATAAATTCAACTGCGCCCGCGGTATCGAAAAACTCAGTCAAGGTCGCGTGCGGCAGGTGCTGCTTCAAAAATGATCGGCATTGTGCGAGCGCTATAGGGTGCGAGTATACCTCGGTAATATCGGTAAGCTTCGTGCCTGGGCGTACTACCAGCATTTGGTCGATCGCCAGTTTCATTTCGCCGATAATTGGCGTGCCACATGATTCTATCAGCTGGTACACTTCGTTGATACTGCCAAAAATCGTGTTTTCTACCGCCGTTACAATTGCATCGGCTGAGCCATCGGCATAAGCGTCAAATGCGTCGCGAAATGTTACGCACGGCACAATTGTTGCTCGTGCGCCGTACCATTGGCGTGCCGCTTGCTCGTGAAATGAGCCGGCTTGTCCTTGAATTGCTACGGTAATATTTTTTGATTGAGTCACTGAACCATTTTACCATTTTTAATGGCTTCATATATTGCGCACTAGCACTTGTAAATAGAATAAAAAGCTTCTGTTGACATACGAAGTTGGCAGGATTACAATAAACATACCTATGGTCGGTTTTTTATTGATAGGAGAGCATTATGCCGCGGAAAAATGATCCGAAAGGAACGGTCGAAAAAATCATCGTCGTTTCTTCCGAACTATTTACCAAACAAGGTTACGAAAAAACGAGCATGCAAGATATCGTCGATGCTTTGGGAATGTCGAAAGGAGCTATCTTTCACCATTTCAAGTCCAAAGAAGAGATCTTTCTCGCTGTCATAGATAGGCAATCAGAGTATATTAAACGACAATTGCAAATATGGGTGGAAGAAATGGAGGGTTTTACGGCTCGGGAAAAGCTGATTGGCATCCTGAATCGAAACTTACATGATTTTCAAGCCCATGCCCTAGACAGTGCTCTTACGGCGCGGGCGCAAAGTCCGCAATTTGTATTGTCGAGTATGCGGGAAAGTATAAATAATGCTGCTCCCGTTTTTGCGGACATCATGCGGGAGGGGCAAGCGGATGGCACAATTACCACAGATTTTCCCGATGAATGCGCCGAGCTGTTTCTGCTGCTACTTAATATGTGGTGCGATCCGGCGATATTTACTTGCGACATTTCACGACTAACAATGCGTTTTAGGTGTTTACAGCAGCTAATGGCGAATATGGGTGTGGATGTGATTAGCGACGAGTTCTTGTCGGAATGCGTCGAGCTAGTGCGTAAGTTATATAACAAAGGAGGTAAATCATGAGCGGCACATTGGCGGTAAACGCCGAACGTCTCATCAAGACATTTTCGGGCAACGAAGTCATTAAAGGGTGTAATTTGTCTGTTCCCGCAGGTTGTATCTATGG
>CAJPSU010000061.1 GCA_905373345.1 Candidatus Saccharimonadota bacterium | reverse complement strand
AAGCAGCGCGCTACGCCGATGTCAAGAAAAAAGGCAATGAGTACAAAAAGAACCTACTCGTCGCAAAGTCAATTCTCAATACGCAATTTCCATACACCGCAGTCCTGACCGCTATCGCGCAGGTGTTACCCGAAGGTACGTCAATCGAGCAAATTGCTATTGATACGCAAAAGCTCAACGCGCCAAGCGAAATCAAAATGCGCGTGCAATCGTACCAACAAGCCGTCGACGTCAAAAATATTTTGCAAAAAATCAAAGTTAATTCAAAATTACTCTTTTCCGACGCAAAAATCCAAGTTGCAAATTACGGCGATTACTACGAAGCAACGTACAACGTCACGTTTTCAAAGGAGATTTTACCGTGAAATTGAAACAGCGTGCCCTAACGCCATCTATTGCGAGAGCTATCCTAGCAGGAGCATTGCTACTAACGATCGCTACCGGAATTGGCGTATTTGTATTTGGACAGCAGCAATTGAGCGCCGTTGCCGAAGAAACGCGCAAGTCGACGACCGACGCCGAATCATCGTCAAATGAATTACAGGCCTTGACAACGCTCAAAAACCGGCTCAAAGAGCAGGACAAAGATGTTGAGCGCGCTGCAAAGATCGTCTCCATCACTAAAAATTACAGTTACCAGGATCAAGTTGTGCAAGATCTCGTCAATTACGCGAACGCATCTGGTGTCGTTATTAAATCAATTGATTTTTCGGCAAACAACAGCAGTGCAGCAAGCAAATCAACAAACGCGGCAACAATAACCAAAGCGCCAACCGGCACGAAATCAATCTCTGCAACAGTCACGCTGAATACGCCTGTCGCATACGATAGCCTGCGCGACTTTATCTATCGTATTGAGAAAAACTTATTCCAGATGCAAATCAGCAATTTGACGCTATCGTCCAATAAAGATACGGGCGGTATCGTCGTCGACGCATTAACCGTAACCGCTTATGTGAGGTAATCGTATGGAAGTTTCTGTCGCATTCGCACTTGCAGCCAAAAAAATCGGGCAATTTATACGCCGCTACCACGTGCTATTGTTTACCGTACTCGCTATCGGCGGATTATCATTTGCTACCTTTTCGCTTTATCAGCTCATCTCTCAGCCCGCCGAAGAAGCTAAGCAAAGCACATCTGCCAGCTTCGACGCAAAAACAGCTGCGCGCCTACGTAAACTTCATTCGTCCAACCAACCTGCCACACCAAACCTACCGTCAGGACGGATCAATCCGTTTTAGCCTATGATTATCCTCGGATCAAACCTCAATCATGCGCCTGTCGTCAGCATCCAGACAAGCGGCGAAGTCGCCCATACGGAGCGCGCAATTATCGACCCAGCCGACCTACGCGTACTTGCCTACTCCGTGACAGGCGCGCTGCTGCCAAAAACACCGCAGCTGATGCGCATCGCCGACGTGCGCGAGCTGAGCAGTATGGGATTTATTGTTGATTCGATTGATGAGTTTGTCGCACCAAGCGACGTCATAGACTTGCAGAAGATTTACGATTTACAATTTGATTTGCTCGGCATGCGCGTGATTGATCAGCGACGGCATAAGCTCGGCAAGATTATTGATTTTACCATTGACACGAATACGTTTTTAGTGCAACAGCTTACTGTCAAGCGACCGCTGTTTCGCAGCCTAAACGACACGGAATTACTCATACATCGTTCGCAAATTATCGAAATCAACAACGACGAGATCGTCGTGCATAGCGAGACCAAAGCGCCTGAACCCGAGCTACACGAAGTGGTCGGCAGCTACGTCAATCCGTTTCGCAAGGCGAATCCCGCTAAGCAATCGATCAACGAAGAAGAGTAAAATTTTATCAAGTTAAAAGCTACCCGCCTCAAGTGGCAAAGGTCAATCCTTAAAAGGTACCTACGCTTTATACAGACAAATTTATATTAGAAAACGATTCATTTCACTGATAAATCAGTTATCAATCTCCCGCAGCGCTTGCTTGATGTCGTCGTAGCTGAAGCCTTGCCGCGCCAAATACGCGATAAATTTTTGTTCATCTGAGTAACGGTAGCGTTTTTTGATAATAATTTTAGTAAGCTCCTGCAAATCACTGCGATCCGATTCGGCAAGGACACGATCAATAAGTATGCGATCAACGCCTTTAGCAGCAAGCTCGCTTGATAACTTTCGCTTCGACGTACCTTTTATGATATTACGATTTTCAACCCACCAGCGCGCAAATTCTTCATCGTCGACATAACCTTTTTCGCGTAGCCGCACCAAAACGCGGTCAGCTACAGATCGATCGACGTCAGAGTGCTCTTTTATTTGCCCGGTACGCCGTGATTTGTAGCGCCGCGCTACCGTTTTTCGCTGTAGATAATCACACACTTCGTGCACCGAATGCGGTCTGGCGAGGCAATACTCAAGCGTGCGCACATACAATTTACCGAACTGGCTTTCGGCTTCTAACTCCGCCAATTCCGCCGCCGTGACGCACCGCCCAATTTTCACGCCTAGATCCGTTACCTGCGAAATATTCAGGCTAAACCGGTATTTCCCGTCGACCGAAACATTCACGCGGTTAGGATTGCGGGTTTGAACAGATAGCGCGGTGATTTTATGCGTTTTTGGCGGATCATGCTCCATAGTGTTTATTGTAGCATTTTGCCTAGTGGCGAGCAGCATGTCAATTCGGCTATACGCGTATCCTCAACATCAAATGCCCAAAAATACGACAGAAGCTTGATATAGTGACCATTTATTGATATATATATATTGGCTTCACGAGCCAATTAGAAGCTCACCTTGAGCAGATTTTACAATTTGGTTACGATCTGAAACAGAGCAAACCTTTCCCTGGCTGCCCAGAGATTCATTTGCCCTGTTTCAGATGAGCAGGCGTCAAGGCAACTACGATCAGAAAGAATACCATGATCTCGATCTCTCGAAAGCTCATCGCCACAATTGTCGCTATGCTGCTGGCTGCTGTTTCGCTGGCAGCGTGCGCAAACGATTCGGAGACCGTCTCGCACAACCTCTCGCAGGATGCAGACAACTTCAAGGTGCACCGACGGGTTGTGTTTTTTAACGGAATTACCGATAAGTATCTCCTTTCAATTGAGGGATACTGTTCAATCACCGATGAGGGCAACCAGCTGGAGGTGACTTGTAAGGTCGGCGAAAGTACATACAAAAAGCACTTTCTCGGCCTGTCTGACAATGTATCATACTTTGTCGAACAGCTTGAACCGATCGAATCCGACCCGTACCACTACAAGGTGGTATTCAAGCCGGAGACTATCGTTCCAGACGTTGAGCCGCACACTTCAGACGGCTAAGCCTGCAGCCATGCAGCCAAATTCACAACTAAAACCCTAGGAAATTCCTAGGTTGCACGGGCAACCCTAGTACCAAAGCCTGAGGCTGCCCGTGTATAAGTCTTATAATAAAGATATTGCCATTATTTCTAGCAACATACTACTGGGCATTCTGGTCCAACTGGATTATGCTAAAAACTATTCATTCTTAGAAGATATAGAAAACTCATGTCAAACTGGACTGATAAAGATTTTGAAACATACACGCAATCCGATTGGGAACTTATTAAATCAGTAAAAGAACTTACTGATATCAATCTCGGCAATCCTGCCGTCTTGGAATCTGCGAATGAAATAGCTTTAGCGGTTTTCGGTATGCTGTGCGTGCGGCTGCACGAAAAGGGCGGCGAGGGTGTAGACGGACTTGGAATGGCGCTTCAGGAATATACCGGCACCGTCTTAGGATACAGCAAAGGCGGCGAAAATGACGGCTGGGCGGACGAATACGCAAAACCGATTGACCAATTTATACGTTTCGGCAAAAAGAAATTCAACGAAAGATCGTAAAATAACAAGAATGCACCGATGGCCTCGGCGCATTCTTTGCTTTGTACCACGAAAATATACAACTAAGCACGGCTAGTCAACTGTTCTCCTCCGCTTCCTTCACTTTCTCCCGCACTTTACCATCAATCTCTGCCAGTGTGTCAGGGTGCTCTTTTAGATACTTTTTGGTTTGCTCGCGCCCCTGCCCAATTTTTGCGTTATTGTAGTCAAACCACGCGCCAGCTTTGCCAACTACGCCGTATTGTACTGCCAGATCAAGCACATCACCAGTTTTTGAAATGCCTTCATTGTACATGATGTCAAATTCTGCTACGCGGAACGGCGGCGCGATTTTGTTCTTCACAATCTTCACGCGCGTACGGTTGCCGATGACGTTATCGCCCTCTTTGATTTGTCCAATCCGGCGAATATCTGCGCGCACCGACGCGTAAAATTTCAGTGCGTTACCGCCAGTCGTTGTCTCAGGATTGCCGAACATCACACCAATTTTCATACGAATCTGGTTAATGAAAATCACCGTCGCTTTCGACTTGTTGATAATACCGGTTAGTTTGCGCAACGCTTGGCTCATCAGCCGCGCCTGTAATCCCATATGCGAATCGCCCATATCACCATCAATTTCCGCCTGCGGTACGAGTGCCGCTACGGAATCTACAACAATAAGATCAACTGCATTAGAGCGCACTAATGTTTCGCAGATTTCTAGCGCCTGCTCACCATTGTCGGGTTGCGATACGAGCAAATTATCAGTATCGACGCCTAATTTTTTGGCATACGCCGGGTCAAGTGCGTGTTCCGCATCAATAAACGCTGCCGTGCCGCCCTGCTTTTGCATTTCAGCAATAGCATGAAGCGTCAGCGTAGTTTTACCGCTTGACTCCGGACCATAAATTTCAATAATCCGCCCCTTCGGGTAGCCACCACCAAGTGCAATATCTAAACTTAAACTGCCGCTCGGTAACAACTCGACATCAACTTTCTTCGCTTCACCGAGTCGCATAATTGAACCATCACCGAACTGTTTGGTAATTTGATCCAT
>CAJPSU010000060.1 GCA_905373345.1 Candidatus Saccharimonadota bacterium | reverse complement strand
GAGTATATCGCGCGTGCTCGTAAATCAGCAGGAAGTATCGGAGTTTTTCGCCAAAAACGACGAGTTGATTATTCCCCATCCAGGCGCAAATCAGGTGACAATTGCAATTGAATTCTCGTTGCGCCTGACCGATGCCATGCATGGTATTTACCCTTGTTATTTCAAAGTTGACGGCAAACAGCGAGAGCTTTATGCTACGCAGTTCGAAAGTCATCACGCCCGTGAGGCCTTTCCATGCATCGACGAGCCGGAAGCCAAAGCAACGTTTGATATTTCGCTTGTATCAGATCAACCAGTATTACTCAGCAATATGCCAGTCGTTTCGCAGCAATCAGGCATCACAACTTTTGCAACCACGCCGCGTATGAGTACATATCTCGTCGCATTCGCTGCAGGCGATTTACAGCGCGCTACTACACGCACCGCAAGCGGCGTTGAGGTAAATGTATACGCCACGATGGCGCAGCCTGCTGCCAGCCTCTCGTGGGCGCTTGATCACGCAGCGCGGACGATTGACTTTTTTAATGAATACTTCGGCGTACCATACCCCTTGCCAAAATCCGACCATATCGCACTGCCTGATTTTTCGAGCGGCGCGATGGAGAACTGGGGACTTATCACCTACCGCGAGATCGCGCTACTTGCCGACCCCGCCACTACCAGCATATCAAGCAAACAATACATTGCCACAGTCATTGCGCACGAACTCAGCCATCAGTGGTTCGGCAACCTTGTCACGATGAAATGGTGGAATAATTTATGGCTCAACGAGAGCTTCGCCACGCTGATGGAATACTTAGCGACCGACGCGCTCCATCCCGAATGGCAGCAGTGGGATGAATTTGCCAGCAACGAAGGCGTCGCTGCGCTGCGCCGTGACTGTATTGACGGCGTACAGCCCGTGCAAGTCGACGTATCAAGTCCAGCAGAGATTAGCGCGTTGTTCGACGGTGCAATCGTTTACGCCAAAGGCGGACGCCTGCTGCGCATGGTGCAGACTTGGATCGGCGACGATGCGTTCCGCCGCGGCTTAACCGACTATTTCACCAAATTCCAATACGACAACACAACCGGCGACGACCTGTGGCAATGTCTCAGCACCGCCAGCGGCAAAGATGTCGGCGCGCTTATGAATACGTGGATTTCGCAGCCGGGCTACCCCGTCGTGCGGGCAACACTCGCCGACGGCAAACTCACACTCTCGCAAGAGCAATTTTTCGTCGGACCGCACCAGCCGAACAACCGCCTATGGCCGATTCCGCTCGGCGCAAGCGACTCGCGCATACCAGATATACTCGCCGACGCGTCCGTCGCCGTATCATACGCCGGCAGCGACATGCTACTACTAAACGCCGCGAACACCGGACACTTCATCACGCTGTACGACGATGAATTGCGCGGACGAATTATGCGCGAAATTTTGGCGGGCACGCTTGAATCATCGGTACGCGCGCAGTATCTAAACGAGCAACTGCTTCTGATGCGCGGTGGGCTGCTGCCAAGCAGTACGCTTGTCGATTTATTATCTGTCTACAAAAATGAATCCGACCAAAAAGTTTGGGAAATCATATCGCTCGCACTGAGCGAACTCAAAAAATTCGTTGATCATGATACAGCTGCCGAGCACATGCTGCGCACTTTTGCCGCCGACCTAGCACGGACGCAATATACACGCCTAGGCTGGAGCGCCGCACAAGGCGAACCGGAACAGGACACCAAGCTTCGAGCGATCATCATCGGTTGCATGCTGTACGGCGAAGATGCCGGCGCAATCCGCCAGGCGCGCGAGTTGTATCGCGCCAACACGCTGGAGCAGCTTGATGCCGAATTGCGCCCGCTTATAATCGGTGCTGTTGTCCGCCACGACCAGCAACCACATAATATCGTCCGCACATTGCTTCAGATGTACGAGAACTCTGCATCTGCCGAACTGCGCAGCGACATCGCATCGGGCGTCACCGCTACGCGCGACCTCGGCGAATTAAAACATCTGATCCGCCTGCTCACCAACACGCGCGTTATTCGCACCCAAGATACCGTACATTGGTTTGTCGATTTGCTGCGCAACCGCGAGGGGCGCGAGCTCGCCTGGAAGTGGCTGCGCGACAACTGGAGATGGATCGAAAAGACTTTTGCCAGCGACAAAAGCCACGATTACTTTCCGCGCTACGCCGCTAGCCTACTGATGACGCGCCAGCAGCTAGCCGAATACCGCGAATTTTTCACGCCGCTGCGCCGCGACCAGTCGCTCGTCCGCGCCATCGACATGGGAATATTAGATTTAGAGGGCAAACTAGACCTAATCGACCGTGACAAAGCGGCAGTCATAGCAGCGCTGGCAAAGTAATTTCGGTTTTTTGAGATAAGTAATTTTGTGGCTTTTACAGAGGTAGTAAAATTATTATGACACATTTTTCGTTAAAACGATTGACATTTATACGATAATGTGCTATATTCATAATAGCTTTTCGCTCGAGTTTAGTCTAAAGGGCGAGAAGTGCCCTTTAACTCGAGTGATAGCATGGTCCTTAGGAGGAACCATGAACACGACGGCTGCCGCCGTTATCGTCATCATCATTGCCGCCCTCGTCCTGGCCGTCATGGCCGGGATCGGAGGGTACACCCTTGGCCGCGCCCACACGGACGCGGCCAAGGCTAAGTCCGACGAGCGTCTCAACAGGACGCTCGTCTACTGCAAAGAGAAGACTATTCGTATTTCCGAACTGCTCAGGTTCCAACTTGAACAGACCGAGCGATACAACAAGATTGCTCGGCGAGCCGTTGAGCTCTTGCCGAGCGACAACATCCAGACGCCCCTCCTGGAGCGGAAGCTCCAGGAGGCAGACAGTCTCCTCTCGGCGAAACTCGCCGAGATTAAGAGGGTGACAAAGGGCTAACAGCCCGTCGAAAATAGCTCGCTGAATTAAGTTTCAGCTTGAGCTCGTTCGGCGGGCTATTTTCTTTGGTTTAATTTATTTCTACTACCGCTTGGACGGCTGGCGGGTCGCCGCTCACGCTGGCGGCTAGCAGCTTGGCTGTCATGCCGCTGTATTCTGGCTTACCCGCCAAAAACAACTCCGCCGCGAAACGCATCTGCCGCTGCTTTTTGGCGGTAATTGCCGCCAGTCCATCGCCGAAATCATCGTTCTTACGATACTTCACCTCGGTGAAATACAACACCTTGCCTTTCACGCTGACGATATCGATTTCGCAGTACCGCGTCCGCCAATTCCGCGCCACAATCTCATGGCCGTCAGCCGTCAGCCAATCCGCCGCTGCCTGCTCGCCTTTATCGCCAATTTGACGGGTTGTCATTGGTTTTTCATTAATACGTATGCTATTTGGGCGTATACAAGAGTCTGTGTCGGGTATCTCAACTGCGCTTAATAGGCTCAGTGATGCTGTAGAGAAGGTAGAGCTGTCTGGAGCGGTATCCCCAGAAAAAATCAGGGCAGCCTCTGCAGAATCGTTGATAGCGTCTTGATGCAGTTTCGCCGCTCGAGCGCCATCAGAAAAATATCTGGGGCCCACGTAAAGTTGCCCTGATTTTTTCTGAGGTGACTCTCGTGGTCTGTCAGCATACTTCGCCAGCGGCGCGAAACTCAGGCGGTGCAGCGGCGTCACACCCAGGCGCTCAATCGCCGCCCGATGCTTGGCCACGCCATAACCGGCGTTCGACGCGAAACCGTACCCCGGATAGACCGCATCTTGCTCGGCCATGAACTGGTCGCGCGCCACCTTGGCGACGATCGATGCCGCTGACACGCTCGGAATCAAACCGTCGGCCTTAGGTATGGTCGCAACAAACTTCTCTAGCGCCGTGCCGCGCAGAAAATTCACCTTGCCATCGATGATGATTTCGCTAAAAGCTAGATTTTGCTGGCGGCACTGCGCTTGAATTTGCTCGACCGTCCGCCGCGTCGCCAGCCGCAACGCTTGACTCATGCCGACACCGTCCAATTCCCGCGCGCTCACCCAGCCCAGCGCCCAGGCAGCCGCCTGCTGGCGGATTAACGCATCCAGAGCCTGGCGGCGCTTTTTGGTTAGCTTTTTACTATCGTCCAAGCCGTCAATCTCGGCGCCGCCCAGCACCACCGCGCCAACCACTAGCGGTCCCGCCCACGGTCCGCGCCCAACTTCGTCGATACCGAGGATCATACGTTTTATTGTAACAAAAATCCTACAGATACACCTGCTTATAGCCGCAAAATCCCCCGAGCTAACATTCGGGGGATTTTTCGCTAAGAATCCTACGAAGGACTACGCTTCTTTATGTCGCGCTGCGACCTCCGCCGCCTTAGCATCAAGTTCGGCTTGCTTCGCATCTTCCGCGGCTTTCTTCTCGGCAGCCGCTTTAGCTTTCTCTTCTTTCAAACGCTCCGCCTCGGCTTCGGCATGCTCATCGCGAATTGCATTAACAGCCTCGCGATCAAACTGTACAGCAGTCAAGCGAGCCGATTTACCGCTGCGCTGGCGCAGGTAGCTAAGGAAGTTGCGGCGAACCTTTGCGCGGCGCACAACCTCAACTTTTTCGACCAGCGGACTATGCAGCAAAAACGATTTCTCCACGCCGATACCGCTCGCAACCTTGCGTACAGTAATACGGCTTGTGTGTTGCCCCTTGTTGTCGGTACGAATAACTACGCCTTCAAACATCTGAATGCGCTCTTTGCTGCCCTCTTTAATTTTTTGATGCACGCGCACCGTATCGCCGCTGCGCACATCAACGACTTGGGCTTTTTTCTGCTCGTCGTTCACCTTTTGAATCAGTGCAAAACTCATGTCTCTCTCGCTTATATCATTATTAGTACAATCAACTACCAATTTTAGCACGGAATGCCGGAGAGAGCAAGCGTTACGCCGCCGGTTCACTAAACCAACAAAGAACAACCCGCTAAAATAGATAGTGTAAAAGCT
>CAJPSU010000059.1 GCA_905373345.1 Candidatus Saccharimonadota bacterium | reverse complement strand
GTGTACCGATTCTTGAATCGTTTGTGGACGCTTGTACAAGAATACGACGAAAGCGATAAATCAGCGCAAGTAAACGTAAAAAAGCTTGATAGCTTGACGCACGCAACAATTAAAAAGGTTACCGACGATATTTATCGCTTAAGCTTCAATACGGCGATTGCCGCTCTGATGGAGTATGTGAATGATCTGTACAAACTAAAAACTGAGGGCTTTTCACCTGCGTGGCGGTCGGCGCTTGAGACGCTCGTGCAGCTCGTGCAGCCTTTTGCGCCGCATATGGCTGCTGAGCTGTGGAAGCAGCTTGGGCATGATTCGCAGCTTGATTTTGTTGATTGGCCAGATTTTGACGATGCAAAAATTATGCAGGACACGATGACGATTGTCGTGCAAGTCAATGGTAAAGTGCGCGCCAAATTACAGGTAGCAACCAGCGCGGGCGAAGATAAAATCAAACAGCTCGCCCTGAGCGATGAAAGTGTCAAACGCTATGTCGTGGGCGAGCCGAAGAAAGTGATTTATGTGAAAAATAAATTAGTGAGCGTAGTAATTTAGTTTGTGTCGCCAGGCTTTGACCCCGCGATGGCAACTTCATGCTTGCCGTCTCCATCTATGTCGCCTATAATGAGATCTAAATGATCGCCTGGCTGGAGGATAACTTTGCCATATTGTCCCTCTCTGCTATTCTCTGCGTTCTCTGAAGTTGCGTGTATTATATTATAGGCATGCTGCCAATCATCGGCGGGGAATTCTCCCGACTCTATTCTCCTATTTAACTCTCTGTTTGCTGCGATTATGCTGCTATCGCCTTTCTCAATATCAACTTCTGTGATTTCAGTGCCTTCTCGAAGCGGATGTTCTTCGGGGTTCGTATTATAATCACTAATAATCTGTGTGATTTGCTCTTCGCTTGATGGCGCTTCTTCTTTTCCTGTGGTCTCGCTACCGCACGCTCCTAACCCTGTTGCTAGCGTGGCGAGAACAGCAATCTCAGCGCTTGTCTTTTTCGCGAGCGCTAGGACGCGGTTTGCGGTTGATTTTGATTTTTCTGTGTTGGATAATTCATGTGATGTATTCATAGATATTACAATAACACAAGCATAATGAAAAGTCAATGTTTTATAATAAAAAATGGTAATTTAGTCAAGTAACTTGAGAAAAACATCATTTTCGCGTATAATACAGTTCAAGTTTATACAAGAAATCCGAGAGAAGGAGAACATTTCATGGCACAGCCAAAGAAGCAATCAAGTCCTCGCAAGACTGGTCTGCGTCGCAGCCACTTGGTCGAGAAACTCGCGAAGCGTGTTAACCGCACCTCGCCAGTACGAGTGTATGTCGGCAAGAATAAACGAGCAACCGCACAGGTGGCGCAACCAGCAGATAATCAAACGAGCGAGCCGGTAAAAGCAGCGAAGCAAAAATCTGCGAAGTAGTAGGTTAATAGAATCTTATTTTAAGAGGAAAAATACTAATATAAGGAACTGACGCGTATGGCATCAAACCGGCATCTGGGTAGAATTGTTGCACTGCAGGCACTGTATGAATATGAAGTCCGCACGCAAGCGGGCGACACATCAGATACGCTTGAGGTCATTGTTGCGCGCGATATTATTCGGTACGAGTCAGCGATTGACGACGTTACGTTTGTAAAAGAGCTTGCAGACGGTGTCGTTGATAAGCAGGCGGAGCTTGACGCGGCGCTGCAGCCGATTGCGCCAGACTGGCCAATTTCGCAGATAGCGCGCGTTGACCGCACGGTGCTGCGAATCGGCCTGTACGAATTGCTATACCGCAGCGACGTCGTGCCGCCAAAAGTAGCAATCAACGAAGCGGTTGAGCTTGCGAAGGCGTTTGGTTCCGATAATTCAAGCCGGTTTGTGAACGGTGTGCTTGGTACGGCATACCGCACGCTGGTAAAGGGGGCATCGGATAATGACGAAACCGCCAAAGAAACAACAAAGCAAAAATAGATTCGATCACATCCGCAAGTACTTGACGCGTTCGCGTTCGGCATCGATTCAAGAAATTGTACGCGAGCCGACAAGTGGCGGCGTGATTTTTCGCCATGGCGTAAATGGGCTGGAAATCTTATTGATTCAAGATGCCAAAGATCGTTGGACGATCCCGAAAGGGCATATTGAAGAGGGTGAGACTGCAGTGCAAACAGCACGCCGCGAAATTGGCGAAGAGGCAGGATTGCATGATGTTGATATGCTCGGATGGCTCGGTAAAATTCATTTTCGGTACCGCCGGATTGATAAGCTCGTACTGATGACAACGCAAATCTATCTAGTACGCGTCCGTACGAGCGGCGATGAAATTCAGAAAGAGGATTGGATGAAAGGTATCAAGTGGTTTCCATTCAATGAAGCCCTTGACTTAATTGAATATGAGGATATCGCAAAACTAATGTTAAAAGCAAAAACACGCATACGAGAGGAGAAGTTATAAATGTCAGGTATGCCAACGGGACCATATCAGGACTGGGCGAAGCAGAAATTAGGATTTGAATATAGTGATATTCAACTTCTGATTACCGCTTTGACGCATCGCAGCTACGTGAACGAGCACCGTAAATCGGTAAGCGAGCATAATGAGCGGCTTGAGTTCTTGGGTGATGCAGTACTTGAACTGGTCGTGACCGATTATCTGTTTCAGCACTACAGCGAACCGGAGGGAATTTTGACAAGCTGGCGTGCAGCATTAGTGAATACGATTAGCAATGCGGAATCTGGTAAAGAATTGGGATACGAGGCGCTAATTCGCATGAGTAAGGGTGAGAAGCATGGTTCAGATCGGGCGCGGCGTCAGATTTTAGCAAATGCGTACGAAGCAGTAATAGGCTCGATCTATCTAGAGCGCGGCTACGATGACGCAGCGGCATTTATACAAAAGCATACGATCGTGAAGCTTGATAAAATCCTTGCCGAGGGTTCATGGCGCGACCCAAAAAGCCATTTACAAGAAATTAGCCAGCAGGTTGACAGTGCGACGCCGGTTTACAAGGTTCTCTCTGAGGAGGGGCCAGACCATGATAAAGTATTCACGCTCGGCGCATATGTCAACGATAAGCTGATAGGCAAGGGGGTTGGGTCAAGCAAACAGTCGGCGCAGCAAGAAGCGGCAAAAGCAGCGCTCAAAGCCTATGCGAAGCAAAAAAGCGCTAAGTCAGATTGACTTTTATCGTAAAATCCGGTAGAATGTCTAAGAAGTAAAAGAGTAAACCTGTAAAGTGAAGTAAAGGAATATTACATTTATGCTCGCAATTCGTTTGCAACGCCTCGGCCGCAAAGCTTATCCGGTATACCGGCTGGCGGTACAAGAAGCTCAGCGCCATCCGTCAAGCGGCCGCGTGGTCGCGTATGTTGGTAACTATAATCCGCACACTAAAGAGTCAAATATTAACGTTGAATTAGCGCAAAAATATTTGGATAATGGTGCGCAGCCATCGCCGCGTGTCGTCAAGTTGCTTAAAAGTGCTGGCGTGAAGTTGCCGGGTTGGGTAAAAGAGTTTGAAGGCAATAAAACGAAAGCGGTGAAAAACGCCGAGAAGTTGCGTAAGAATCAGCCAAAAGAAGACGCTGCAGAAGAGTCCGAGGCCGCCGAAGTCTAACTTAGAGAGTTGAAGTGCGAAAAGCTCGTCCAAAGTCTACAGCGGCGGGCTTTTTATTTTGCTTGTGTTCCGTGGTATACTGAAAAAGTACGATAACCTGTAAGACCGAAAAGGAGGCATGAGGGCATATGTCGACAATAGACCAGCAATTTGTAGAATATATCGTAAAATCTTTGGTAGAGCACCCAGACGATGTATCGGTTGACCGTATCGTTGATGAGAAAGGCGTGCTATTGACGCTGACGGTTAATCCTGGAGATTTAGGCCGTGTAATTGGCCGCCGCGGCGGTACAGCGCAAAGCTTGCGGACACTACTGCGGGCGCTCGGAACGAAGAATAGCGCGCGCTACAACCTGAAAATTGTCAACAACGACAACCCGGACGAAGCAGTAGCGAATGTATCAAGCGAAGAACCTGTGGACAGCGCAACTACTGATACTGTGGAAAACAGTGCTGATGAACCAAGCGAATTCGCGAAAAAGTCGCGCGAAGAGCTTGCAGAACTAGACGACCTTGATATATAATCATAAGTAAGTTCATGCGAGAACCTTGAACTGCGAGAAAACATACAAATTGCTCTTATTGCGAGCAAACCAACAAATGGTTTGAGAGACTTATTTGTGCAAGAAAGCCACTTTTGCTGTTTAGCGGAGTGGCTTTTTTGTTGGTCGTATGAAAGAGGGCATTTTTTGGCGGCGCAGTTTGCGAGAGGTGTAAGGATTATTTGATAAGAGTAGTAATGTATAATATTACGTATATTTTTACAAACATAGTTATAAAATAAATTATACAAATAACGTTACTTATATAACAATGAAGTAAGCGTATGTGCAAGTACGCTAAAAATATAAATAGACGCTTTAGTCAAATATTGCTATACTATAAATTATGAGAAAATTCCAAATTGTCACCTTATTCCCTGAGATGTTTACCGGTGTATTTGGCAACTCTATGATGTGGAAAGCGCAAAAGGACGGTTATGTTGAGCTATCGACGATTAATTTGCGCGAGTTTGGACTTGGTCCGCGTCGAACGGTTGACGATACACCGTACGGCGGCGGTGACGGCATGCTTCTGATGGTTGAACCGCTATGGCATGCGGTTGAGCAAGCAAAAGAAAACGATCCAACTGCAAAAGTTGTCATCATGACGCCGCGTGGTATGCGTTGGAAGCAGGCGCTTGCGCAGGAATATAGCGAGCAAGATTACGGATATATCTTTATTTGCGGTCGGTATGAAGGATATGATGAACGGATTATGGCACTTGTCGATCAAGAGCTAAGCGTTGGCGATTATGTGTTGACAGGCGGTGAGCTGCCGGCGATGACGATTATCGATAGCATTG
>CAJPSU010000058.1 GCA_905373345.1 Candidatus Saccharimonadota bacterium | reverse complement strand
TTGATTTTGGGTTTGCAAGGTCAATGTCGGCGTGTGCTACATTCATATCGCCGCAGTATAAGATGGGTTTAGCCGCGCCATACCGCCCCGTCTCCAATTCTTGCAGATATGCGAGACACGCGGCGTCCCAGCGTTGGCGCAGGTTCAGCCGGCTTAAATCGCCTTTGGAATTTGGCGTATAGCACGTTACGAGCCAGAAATCGTCAAATTCTGCGGCGATAATGCGCCCTTCGTCGTTCGGATCGCCGTAGCGGTCGTCTGTTAGCTGAAATCGCTGGACAATGCCGTTCGGAAAGCCGTCGCGGTAGCAGCGCGCCGGCGTTTTTGAGAAAATCGCTGTGCCTGAATAGCCTTTTTTTGCCGCCGAGTAGAAATGCTCAGCGTATTCAGATAAGTCAATTTCTACTTGGCTGCGCGATGCTTTCGTCTCTTGCAAGCAGACGATGTCGGGGCTGTATGTGCTAATGAACCGCGCGAACTCGCCTTTACTGATGACGGCGCGGATACCGTTGACATTCCAAGAGAAGAGTTTCATGGACCTAGTATAGCGTATGGGCAGGTTATTTATATAATCGTTTGCTGAGTATTTTAATCAAGCGTACGGATTTCGCGCAAATCCATGTTATCATAGAATCTAATGACCAATCCACTTCCCAAGCTGGTAACGTTTGACGGCGATGCGCGCAGCGGCAAAGGTACGATTGTGAGTTTGGTAAAAGATTACGTGCGCGATGAATTATTCCTGCCTGTCATGCTGATCGATGCGGGGCAAGTCTTTCGCGTGCTCGTGGTAATGATGCAAGAATATGGCGTAGATCTGGACGATCCGGCAGCAATTGATGCATTTCTTGCCGATAAGCGTAACGAAGACGCTTGCGTGCGCCGCGTGAAATTCGTGTATCATCTGCCGCGAGCAGACCGCGATGCGCTGCTCTACACGCCGGAAATCAGCGCGAACAGCGTGAAAATTGGTGCTCGTCCGCGCAGCCAAGCGTTCAAAGATGCGCTGTTGCGCAAATGGCTGCGCGATGCGCGCGAAGAAGGCGTGGAGATTGTACTGCTGGATGGGCGCGCGCTCGGCGAAGTCGGCGAAGAGCTTGCCCGTGCTGGATTATGCGAGCATGTGCTTGATTTGTTTTTCGTGTGCGATCCGGTAGTAAGCGCCCAACGTACGCTTGGTATGATGCCGCGTCCGTACGCCGAGTTAAATGCTGATGACCGCGCCCGCGTTGACGATCAGGCGGCGCAAATCACCGCTCGCAACCGCGCCGATCGTACGCGCTCAGTACAGCCGGTCGTGCCGCCTGCTGGCGCACTCACCTACCCTGTGGGCGAGCTGCCAACGGTGCTCCCGCCGCGCAATCCTTGTCCTGCTGCTATTATTGATCGCAGCATAGAATTACCGCGCGAAACTATGGCGCTGCCGGTTATTAGGTTAGTAGAGACATGCTGTCTGCCACCTGCGTCCTGATTCGAATAAAGATATGAAGTAGTTGAGCACTCTGTTTGGCCAACGTGTTCTCTTTCTGCACGCTTGTTTCTAAGCACTATATGCTCTGACGGCGAGCTAGGATCGCTAAAAGTTTCTCTTCTTACTTGAGAGCAGCTGTTGATATAGTTTGGTATACGCGCGCGCGGTTGCCTCTGGTGACAACTCACGGAAGACGGACTTCGTGCCAATACTTAGGCGATGGCGGGTTGATTTATCGGCTAATTGGCGCATACCGGCGGCGAGCGTCTTGCAAGACGACTCAACGAGCAGGCTGTTGTTTGGATGTAGTCCGACGTCGAGCCGGTCGTCACAGTACAATACGGGTAATCCGGCAGCAAGTGCTTCTGTAATGACGATAGGCTGGTTGTCGAAGCGGTATGACGCGAGAATGAATATATCGGCATCGCGCAGATGCTGTACGATCTCTTGCTGGCTGCCAACGTGCCCGGTGAACGTAATGCGCGTATCGCCCTGGGCGTGGGCGCGCAGAGCGGCAAGCTCTGCGCCGTCGCCGATAATGACGAGTTCGCTGTCTGGAATATCTGCTTGGCGAAATGCGTCAATAACGACCGCGAGGCGTTTTTCCTTGACGATACGGCTGACGCTTACGAATCGTAATGCATGTGATGTCCGCTTGCGTCTTGTATTTGCGATAATCGCCTCAAACGAGCGGCTATAGCCGGTAGGAATGCTAGCATTTGGAATGTGCATACTAGCGCCGGCAGCCTGAATGTAACGTAACATGTAGCGCGATGGCGTAGTAATAGTATCAACGCTTGTCGCCATAAGTGCTTGCGATCGCCAGTCAAACAACCCGAGCGGCGACTCTTCGTGCAGTATAGCGCGATTGATTGTAGCTAGGGCTTGCGTACTGCCACGGATGCGTCGTAGTTTGTATGCGCCTAGCCGGTAACCGATGCTGCCGAGGAATGCGATAACCGGTGCTGTACTATGTGCGCCCGCCATGTTGGTATGAAAGGTATGTATGTGCGGAATGTGTTGTATGCGTGCGATATGCGCCGCTAGCCGCACGGCACCAGTGTCGGTTTGACTATGAATAACATCGAATTTATGCTCGCGTGAAATCTGCTTAGCGAGCGCACGAGTACTGGCAATAATTCGCGTGTGCTTTGGCAGCCCTGGGAAGCGATATGACGGCAGGCGAATCGTTTCAGCGTTTGCGGGTGGCACTAGCTGTACGGCGGGCGCGAGCAGCGTGACGCGGTGTCCTAAACGCACCAGCTCTTCAATTTGCATTTGTACGGAACGGCTGACGCCGCTGGAATCAGGAAACATATCCTCAAGCACGAGTGCAATATGAAGCGTTTGCATACTTGCATTATACAATATACAGTAGCTTTTTTACCGCATGCGCTCTATAATACGATGGCATGAAACGATCAACACGACCGCCAAGCTTGAGGCAGATCGCTGCAGCGCTCGGCTGCGAGGAGCGCCAGCGAAACGGAATCTGTTGGTTGGAGTGCAACACGAGCGCTAACAAAGTTGCGGTTGTAGTCCACGGCGTGACGGGTGGTAAAATTGACATGATGCCGCTTGCTAGGCAATATGTGCGTGCCGGTTATGCTGTGTATGCCGTTGATTTGCCGGGACATGGCGGCTCGGAGCTGCCGGAATTGCGGTCGTACGACGATTTAGCGGCGTGGTTGGCGCGCGTGATTGATGCGATTGGGCGGACGCCGGATTTGCTGAGTAGTAATTCGTATGGTTCGTCTGTAGTGTATCGTTATATGGTTAACGGTTTGTTGCCGCAAAAAACGCGTGTTGTGCTTGCTTGCCCGACGCCTCATACGTCGCATGTTGCGAATGCGCTACAGACTGTTTCGATGCACGTGCCAAAAAAAGCGAGCTGGGCTGTATACAATATCTACCTTGGTCGGTTGATTCGCGGCGCGGTTGTTATGAGTTCGTATGATCGCACTGCATGGTCGTGGTTTCTTGAGTCTGAAAAATACAAAAAAGCAACAACGACGTCGCAAGTATCAAACGTATTGTCAACGTTGCTCTATAACGATAACCCATTTACGGCTTCCCCTTCCCTAGAAGTTCAGCGGCGTGTTACGGTCGTGATGGGAGCAAGAGATAGGGTTGTCTCCGAGAAGGCGCGCAATGCGATGCGCCAGCTTTTACCTGAGGCGAAGATCCGTATCGTACCAAGTGCCGGTCATATTCTGCACTTTGAAGCTTGGCACGATTTGCTGCCTGACGAGCCGGGTGCGCGCAATATGATATACTAAGGGGTAGTTATGAGAATTGGACTGTTTATCGACGATTATTTACCGTCGGTGCACGGCGTGGCAACGTCGACAGCAACATACAAGCAAGCACTAGAGGATTTAGGGCACGAGGTGTTTGTTGTTGCTCCGAAAGTCGAAGATTATGACGATTATGACGACCACGTAATTCGTATGCCATCGTCAAAGAATTATGTGTTTGAAAAGCGCGAAATGGCATATATTTACCCGGGGCTTGCAAAACGCCTTGACGAATATGACTTTGATGTCGTACATAGCCAGACGCAGTTTTATTTAGGCGTGTTAGCGCATAGCGTTGCGAAGCGCCAGAATATTCCGCATGTCACGACGATTCACACACTATACACCGAGCTCATCGACGATTATCCGTTTATGGTGACAGCGGGGTTGATCGCAGCAACGGTAGCGTTTCCCGTAGTGTTGAGAACGAAGCCGATTATGCCGAAAATGTCGCGCGAGCAGATTCGCGAGCTTGATCGCAGTAAGATCAAAGATATGCTATCGCGCCAAGGCTGGCGCCTGACGGCAGCGTTCGCGAATAAATGCGATGCGTGTCTATCTCCGTCGAAACATTTAGCGGAGATTCTGGTCGACGAAGGCGGCTTGACGACGCCGTATTATATTTTCCCGAATAGTATTGATACAAAAAAATATCGCCATGCGCGTGCTATAGATTCGCCAATTACAAAAAAGCGCGGTGAAAAATTTATTATTTGCGTGGCACGGCTTAGCCCAGAGAAGCGGCAGATGGCGCTTATTGAGGCGATGCCTCACATTGCCGATAAGACGATTAAACTCGTACTTGTCGGCGGCGGCCCATACGAACGCGAATTGCGTAAGCGCGTGGCGGAATTAGAGCTAGAAGACCGCGTGATATTTACGGGGATGTGCTCAAGCGCGCAGGTAGCATCGTTGCTTAAGCAGGCGGACATATTTGCTCTCGCATCGTATCATTTCGATAATCAGCCGATGACGTTTTTGGAAGCGGCGGCAGCAGGCTTGCCGATTGTATATTGTGATGAGCGTTTGACCGAAGCGCTTACGCCGAAGAATTCAATTTTGACCGACGGAATTGAAGGTGAAGATTTTGCGCGCGTCTTTACTGATATACTTAACGACCGCGAAAGGCTTAAGCGCTTGTCAGCAGGCGCGTTACGTGTCGCTAAAGCGTTTGACTCTGAGGCGATGGCGAAAAAACTTGTTGAGTTGTATCAGCGCC
>CAJPSU010000057.1 GCA_905373345.1 Candidatus Saccharimonadota bacterium | reverse complement strand
AACTCAGTTTCTCAATAGCCTCTTTCAGGTCATTGTAATCTTCGTTCGACACCGGGAAAAACCCCGCATAAACAAACGGCTGGATTTCTTTGTAACCGGGGAGAGGCTTGACGATAGGCTGTGACATACAGAGATATTATAGGGGAATCAGCGGGAAAATAACAGTTACTTGCCTCCCTAGCTTCACAGTATGGTGTAAGTTTCGGAAGTGCTTCATTTGCTTTTTGTCGTCACGCCATTCTTAATCAATCAACGTTTTTATGCGGCTAATCCTTATCTTTAATATCTTTCAGCTTCTTACCACAATAAGTAAAATATGCTGCACCCTGGTAAGCACCGCTGTTGTTTAATTGGTTTTTCTTTTCAAAAATATGGTAAGTCAGCGGCGATAATTTCCAGCGCTGATTTTCGTACTCTACTTCACGCTCGTCAACGACGGTTGCAATAATGGAATCATCAGACACAAATGCTATTTTTTCACCGTTTTTGATACCTTTGCGGTAAAAGCTAAACCGTTCGCCCTGTTTACGTACACGTGCAACGGCGTCAAAATCTTTTTCTTTGTTGCCGCCAGCCGGATATACAACGCGTCCGTCAAATGACAATAAAAGCTGCTTAACCAGATCTGCATCAAGCGCAAATAATTCGCTACTGCCAACGCGATGTTTACTAAAAATCTCGTGCAGCAATGTCTCTTTATCACTATAATCTACCACTTCAATAGCAAAAAATCGCTTCATCCCCACCACATTATAGTACCCGTTCATCTCAAGAAATCGCATTCGCTCCGCGTAATTTTCTGTCCTTGCTTTGCCAATCTTAATTAATCCAGACACAGCGGTAGTCATGATATAGATAATACCAGTAGACATAATATTCCTTTCGAAATTTCATGAAATATCGTTTTTATTATACAATATTACAGCTTCATCAAAATTACGCGTAGTCAAATCTAACCATTGTTTTACTTCTCTATTTATGACGCCACCTCAGACTTGTTCTTAGCTTAATTCTCTTCTCGCGTTTGGACTATCTTTTCGGCAAGCATGATGAAATCATCCAGCCTTGCCTTTTGGGCTTCGTCCAGCTCCGCTGTATCCTTTGATCTTGCTTGGTTAATGGTATTTTCTAAATCAAGGGAATGTATATACTGATAATAACACCGGCAAAATAATTTGAAAGTATTTGCTTCTTTTTGCTCTGTAATTTGACGAGACCTTTCTTGTATATCATTAGCATACTCAAGGGTTGGACCAGACGACATGAGACCAATTGGACAATGTTTAGTTATCCAGAGGTCTAAATAATCGCTGCTGTGACTGAGGTGCAACAGCCAATATAATTTTCCCATAATAATCCCACTAGTCTCTGGAAAGATGATTTCGACAAGACTGTCATTTTTGAAAAAATAATCATGATCACCCAAGTCCTCCAAAGACGACTGTAGCCACTCCCAATATTTTTTCATGACTAAGAAACTAAGATTATAGCGCTCACCATCACCAAAAAGATGCTCGTATGTTACAGCCCACGGCGACCGCTCACCAAAGTGTTCTTTTATACTATACGCTTGTACGTGGCTGTCTTTAATAGAATTAAACAGCGCTTCAAGAAACATGTCTACCAACCAATCTTTTCTTATTTCATCGTGCAATATTACTAGGTCTACCTTTTGCATATACGCATCCATTGCTTGAAATAAATTCCAAACTCCATTCGTGCCTGGCTTTTTCACGAGGAGATTGATGTAATCACTCGCAATACTTTTTATTGCATTGTCACTCTCAAAGAAACCGGCTTCAGAACGTTTCCGATAATGCGCTTCGTTCGTTCGATGTATTTTATCGTATAGCAGAAAGAATCGTTTTGGATTTTCTGAAGCAAACTTATAACTATTTTGGTTACGCTTTGCAAAATTTCTCTGATATGCTTCTAGTTCTATTAGCATCAAGCGGTATTGTTTTATATCATCGCTTTTAATACTTTTAATAATTTGATCAAAAAAGATATCGTGAATAATAGCTTCATAGCTTACAGAAAATTGCTGCGACCAAACAATCTGCCAGATATAAGACTTCTTCGTATTCCCTAGCGCACGAGCAATGCAAGCAAATCGATACGACGCAAAACTTCTGATGCAAGTATCTTTGTCCACAACCTCTCCGAATAGACCGCTGGTCATTGCCTCGTCTCTCAACCAGCGAACCGACCGATAGAGGCTTGCAAGCATGAAAGCAAAACCTACTGCCAGAAAGGGAATGGTCATACTTCTAGCGGTTGTTCTTAATTTTAAGATTGGAATATCAACAATCTTAGCCGGAACAACTAGCGTAAAACATACGATAGCTACTATAACTGACATCCATCCAAATCTCATGACTGTTGTCGTTAAGGTTTGTCTGACAAGAGGATTATTGTCGCCCTGTATAATCGCTATCGCCAATGGCAGCAACAGTGCAAACAAGAGCGTAAATATTCCAATAATAATCTCGCTGCTGTTCGCCGGATGAAGCCAAGCATAAAGCCAGTGGTTCTCATGGAGATAAGTCACTACAAGTGAACAGATAATAAATAGCAATACATAGCCTACTATTGACACCCATGGACGAAGTAGCCATACACCGTGGACGTCTTCTCCTAAAGAATCTCTAACTCTCTGGTATACATTCTTAAACCAAGACAAGTTTGCTAGAATAGCTTTTATCTCTTTCATTTCGCGCCATCAAAATATTTCTTCAATGTCACCGTATCGCCCACCTTTGCTTCGCGCGTCGTCTTCAGGTTGGTGACGATGTAACCAATTTCGCCGGTATCAAGCAGCGGGTCGGGCGTCATCATCGGGCTGAGGTGACCGACCTCCAGCGCTAAGCCATTCGCGTTTGTCGCGAGCATTTTTATCGCCTCGCCTTTTTTGATTTGCCCATCAACCACGCGCACATACAAAATCACCCCGCGGTAATCATCATAATAACTATCGAAAATCAACGCGCGTGTCTTATCATGCATATTGCCTATCGGCGCCGGAATCCGTTTGACGATCGCCGCAAGAACCTGGTCAACGTTATCTCCCGTCTTCGCTGAAATCTGAATTATCTCATCTTCGCGGCAGCCGAGCAGATTGATCACTTGCCGAGACACGCGCGGCACGTCGGCAGCCGGTAAATCAACTTTATTGAGCACGGGAATAATCGCCAAATCCTGTTCCATCGCCAAATATACATTCGCAAGCGTTTGCGCTTGAATCCCCTGGCTAGCATCAACCACTAGTACCGCACCTTCGCACGCCTGCAAACTGCGCGATACCTCATAGCTAAAATCAACATGACCCGGGGTATCAATAAGATTAAGATCATACATACCGCCCATACAATCTAAATTTGTTTGAGCGGTCCTGTTCCGCTCCGAGCTGTGTGAAATATCAGATTGCTCCAGCTGATACTCATATTTCATCCGCACCGGCGCCAGCTTTATGGTAATCCCTTTCTCGCGCTCCAGTTCCATGCTATCCAGCAGTTGTGATTTCATCTCGCGCTTCGCTACCGTTCCTGTCATCTCCATCATGCGGTCGGCGAGCGTCGACTTACCGTGATCAATATGCGCAATGATACAAAAATTACGAATACAGCCCAATTTCACCGGCGCAATCTCCCAAAGAAGAGCCTATATAACCGCCCAAGCACTGGATCGGCTTCGCGCAGTTTAAGTAGCACACTCAACTCAACATACACGCAAAAACTCACAAGCACGATCATCGAAAACTTCGGGAAGGTCGACATAAAGCTCATGTCGCTGCTCTGCAGCTGCAGCAGTTGCGTCGTCGCATACGTAATCGCGCCCATGCCAGCGCTTGCCAAAACCATCTTTATTGCTGCTTGTATAAAATCACGCGTAAAAATTCCCGGCATACGACGGCACAAAATTACAAATAAAACGATCACCTCGACAACTGCGACAATTGATTGCGCCCATGCCAGCCCGAACACACCCCAACCAAACGCAAACGTAAAGATTACTGCGAGAATAATATTCAATGTAATCGTCCCGACTGAAATATACAGCGGCGTTTTCGTATCCTGCTGCGCGTAAAATGAGCGCGCCATGATATGGTAAATCGTACGAAACAAAATAGAAATAACAAGCGCGCCTAGAATATTCGCGATCAATAAATCGCCGCCGTTCTTCACAAACGCCACGACATAACCGCGCGCAAAATACGTAATCACCGCAATTGGCAGCGCCAGCCACAGAATCCAGCGCATCACTGAACGTAATTCCTTTTTGAACAAGTCCGGGCGCCCCTCTGCTAGCCGCTCGGTCATGCGCGGAAATGCTGCATTGCTAATTGCCACGCCGACCAGATTCACCGGCATCAAACTCAAACTTGACGCCTGCTGGTATGCGCGCGTCACCCCTTGCGCCATGCGCGATGCTAAGTTTATCTCAACGATACTATTAAAATAATCAATCCCCTGGTCAAGCGAACGCGGCGGCAGCAGCCGCAATACGCGCCGGAATCCCTTATTTTTCCACGATATTTTCCAGCGATAATCAAAGTCTGTACCGATCAACCCAAGCGAGCTCACAATAAGCTGCAAAATTGCGCCAAGCACCACGCCAAGCGCCACACCCATGATACCGCCCTCAAACACCTGCCAGCCAAAAATATTGATACCGCCCGTGAACCAGCGCGCACCAATCACAATACCAATATTGTATATCGTCGGCGCAAGCGCCAAAAAGGTAAACCGCCCAATCGCCTGCTGCATGCTTGACAGCACTGTCGCAACTGCAAACAAAAACGGATTCACTGCAATAACGCGCATCATGCTCACCGCCAAGCTGCGCCCTTGTTCGTCAAATCCCGGACCAACAACGTAGCACACAAGCGGATCAGCGAATATAATAATCAGCACGCTTGTTACGAGCGTAATAAGTGCCAAAAAATTCACTAAACTTGAACTCAATTCCCATGCCGACTTTTTATTACCAGTTGCTAAACGCTGATTAAATACCGGAATAAACGATAC
>CAJPSU010000056.1 GCA_905373345.1 Candidatus Saccharimonadota bacterium | reverse complement strand
GCAGCGGGCTTGGCATAGTAGTGGCGCATGAGTTTGCAGCAGCGATGGGGGCGTCAATCGGTGCAGTGCGTCATCGCGATGGCGCAACGTTTTACGTTGATATCATGACATCAACACAGTTGAGGTTGCTATGAAACGCGTACTAATTGTTGATGATGATCGGTGGTTTGCCGAGCTATTAGCGAAACAGCTGCGGGGCATAAACGTTGATGTGCAAATTGTGGCGCATGCGCTTGAGGCAATGGTAGCGATAGACGAGCATCCGCCTGCTGCTATTATCCTTGATATTTTCATGCCCGGTCCGAATGGGTTTGTGCTGCTGCAAGAATTGCAGTCGCATAGCGATTTGGCGCAGATTCCAGTGATTATTTGTACAGCAAGCACAAGCGAACTGCGGATGGAGGACGCGGCGGCATACGGAGTGCGCCAGATTCTTGATAAATCGACAATGACGCCGCAGTCGGCTGTTGCGGCAGTGCGAAAGGTATTAGTATGAGCGCAGAGCGAACGCAGGCAATCGTGTTGCGGCGTACAAACTTCGGCGAAGCGGATCGGATCTTGACGCTGTTGACGCCGCTTGGGCAGCGAGGCGCGATGGCGCGCGGTGTTCGGCGCGAGAAAAGTAAGTTGGCGGGCGGCATTGAACTATTTGGCGTGAGTGATGTTGTGTTGCAACAGGGGAAGAGTGATCTCGCGACATTAACATCAGCACGCCTTATTCATTTTTATCGGAATGTTTTAGCGGATTATGATCGGCTGCAATTTGGCTATGAGGTAGTTAAATATGTTGAGCGGGCGAGTCGCGATGTTAACGAGCCGGAGTGGTTCGACGTTGTACAATCGGTCTTTGTGGGGCTTGACACGATGTCGGTGCAGCTGCAGTTGACGCAAGTATGGTTCTACATTCATTATGCGAGCTTGACGGGGTACGATTTAAGTTTTTCGCGCGACATAACAGGCGTGCCGCTCAATCCAGAGCGCACCTATATGTATGATATTAGCGAACGCGGGCTGCGGCCGAGTGCGCAGGGCGATATCTCGGCTGATCATATTAAATTTTTGCGCTTAGTGGCAAACAAGCCGCTATCGGCTGTGGCGCAAATTGGCGGTGTGGAACGAATTTTACCAGACTGCTGGCTGTTAGCGCGGCAGCATGCCGGCGTGTAGCTGCTCGCTGAGTCATGGTATAATTAGCGGTAGTTATGGGAAAGCAGATCAAGAACGAGAAGATGGAAACTTTAGTAAGCTTGTGTAAACGCCGCGGTTTTATTTACCAGGGCTCGGATGTTTATGGCGGCTTGAGTGGCACATGGGATTACGGTCCGCTTGGCGTAGCGCTGAAGCGGAATATTATGAATTTGTGGTGGCGCCGGTTTGTGGATGAGCGCGACGATATGTATGGCGTGGATGCGGCGATTTTGATGAATCAGAAAGTCTGGCAGGCCAGCGGGCATGTTGATACGTTTGTTGATCCGCTGTGCGAAGATACGGTGAATCACCGGCGCTATCGGACAGACCATATTTTGAAAGATAATGGCGTTGATTCAGACGGCATGACGATGGAGCAGATGGATGCGGTGATTACTGAGCGCGGTATCAAAAGTCCCGATGGCAATACGCTGAGCAAGTCGCGGACGTTTAATATGATGTTCAAGACGCACGTTGGCGCGACTGAGAGTGAGGACAGTATTTCTTACCTCCGCCCTGAAACCGCTCAAGGTATCTTCACCAATTTCAAAAACGTCGTCGATAGTTTCTATCCGAACTTGCCGTTTGGTATCGCTCAGCAGGGTAAGGCCTTCCGTAATGAGATTGCGCCGCGCGATTTCGTCTTCCGCTCTCGCGAGTTTGAGCAGATGGAGATTGAATATTTCGTCGACCCTGAGCATTGGCAGGAGGCATTTGATGAGCTGCTGGCGGCGACGCATGCGTTTTTGGCAGAACTGGGCTTGAGGCCAGAACACATTCACGAGCTGGACGTGCCAGCGGAGGATCGGGCGCACTATAGCAAAAAGACGATCGACATCGAATACGACTATCCGATCGGCCGAGAGGAGTTGATGGGCATCGCGTATCGGACCGATTTTGACCTGATGAACATTCAGCGGGTCAGTGGCAAGAGTATGGAATACACCGTCAAGGGGACGAACACAAAATTTGTTCCGCATGTCATCGAGCCGTCGTTTGGTGTCGAGCGGGCGCTGATGGCGGTGCTGTCGGGCGCGTACCGTGAGGACGAGCAAAACGGTGAAAAGCGGGTGTATTTGGCGTTACCAGAGCATTTGGCACCGGTCAAATTTGCCGTTTCACCGCTACTCAAAAACAAGCCAGAATTGGTGAAGAAAGCCCGCGACGTCTACGCCGCACTCGCCAAAGCCAACCCCGGCCGAGTGATGTGGGATGACAACGGCAATATCGGCAAGCGCTACCGCCGCCAGGACGAAATCGGCACCCCGCACTGCGTGGTCATCGACTTCCAGACGCTGGAGGACGACACCGTCACTGTGCGCGAGCGAGATACGACGGAGCAGCGGCGGGTAAATATTGAAGATGTAATCAGATAATGAAGAAGTATGTTTTTATAGACACCAATATTTACCTTGATTTCTACAGGGTTTCTAAGGGTGATTTAAACAAGCTTGGCATACTGCGAAATGGCTTTGCTAACCCTGATATTGCAGATAAATTTGTTTTGTGTATTAATATGCAAAATCGTGATGAATATTACAGGAATAGGGCAAATGTTATAGAAGCTACACTCAAGGAGTTTTATTTTAAAAAAGTTGATGTGCCGGGACTGATGTCTAATCAATGGCCTGATACTAGTAAGCAGTTTATTCAAGCTCAGAATCAAATGGAGAGTCTGTTGCAATCTCTCAAAGATAAGACCAGGCAGTTACTTTATGATGAGGGCCTTGAAGTTGATAGGTTAATAGGTTCTATGATGGAGAAACCAGATATTGTCGATGAGGATATTGTCAGGGCGGCAGAAAGGCGTTATAAAATTTTAGGCAATCCTCCGGGTAAGAAGGATAGTTGTGGAGATGCTATTCATTGGGAGTATTTACTCCACAAGGTTCCTTCTTCGGGTGAGTTAATTATAATTACTGCTGACAACGATTGGTACTCTTCAGCCGGAGGAGACCGCCCTAATGATTTTCTTCTATATGAGTGGCGTCAAAGAAAGGGGGGCTCAAGTAATCTTCAAATGTATAGAAGCATTCAGGCTTTTTTAAAGAAAGAGATGAGTGTTGTGCTTGAAAGAGAGGCACAGAAAGATAATCTCCTGGAGGAGTTGCGGAATAGTAGTAGCTTTGACGAGTCAAGACGTATACTGGGCCATCTTATGGAATATAAGGGTGAATTGAGCGGCCATCAGAAGACGAAGTTGATTCAATATTCTTTGGAGAATAGCCAAATATATAAAGCCCAGGAGTACTCTCCGAAAACTATAGGAGACAGGCTATGTATGCTTATTAATCTAGGAGGCTCTCCTGGAGAACTGGACGAGAAGACAATGACTGACTTCCGGGCTGCGTTTTCCTCTGATGAGGAAAAGTAGACTCTATTATATGTCGATTATAGTATAATTATCCCCATGCCAAAAACCACCAACGGACATATCATCACGCAGAATTTAGATGGAACGGACCATCTGGATTGTCTGTATCGCATATCTCTCAAAGCGCTAATTTACAACGACGTCGGGCAGATTTTGGTCGTCAAAGAAATTGATCGGACGTATTGGGATTTGCCGGGTGGTGGTATGGATTTTGTCGAGACGATTGAGTCGTCTCTGAAACGCGAGCTGTATGAAGAAGTTGGCTACAAGGGCGGTTTGCGCTATCAACTTTTTGATGCGTCGGACGAGATGTATATTGAGCGGATTGATGCTAATCAGATCTGTTTTTATTGTCGTGTTTGGCCGGAGAATTTTGATTTTGTGCCAGGTGAAGAGGGTGATGAAATAATGTTTATTAACCCTGAGGAGTTATTGCTTCAGAAAAGCGAAGTGGATGCGCCAGCCCGAGCCTATGGGGCGCATATGAAATGGCAGGAGCTGTATAGCGAAATCGTGCAGTAAATATTGATCAGTTTAGCCGATATTGCAATAAAATTATAATTTTGTTATAATGTCTGCATGACAATCACCACCATTCAAAAAGTTATCAAGATTGGTTCAAGCCGCGGCGTGACGCTGCCAGCGCGGGATTTGCGGGCGCTGGGGATTCGCGATGGCGACGAAATTGAAGTCACGGTACGTAAGCGTTCGGAGGCGGCTGACGATAATCAAGTGCTCAAAACTGCAAACTCGCTCCTTAGGCGATACAAAGAGGACTTTTCTCACTTGGCGAAGCGCTAATGGTTAGTTTGACTATCGAGCAGATTCTGCAGCTTCATGCACTGGTGCTTGTCAAAGACGGCGGTGCAGATGGCGTGCGTGATGTCGGACGGCTGGAGGCTGCGGTGTCAACACAGCATCAGGTAGTATTTGGCGAGGAATTGTACGCAACAGTATTTACCAAGGCAGCGGCGCTGATACGCGGGATTATTGGCGACCATCCGTTCACTGATGGCAATAAGCGTACAGCGATACTTGCGGGATTGACTTTGCTGGAACTAAATAATTATCACTTTGATGCGACATTGGGCGAGCTTGAAGATTTTGCTGTCCGTATTGCTACGGATCGTCTGAGTATAGCGGAGATTGCTGATTGGCTGTGCGCGCATGTGAACGAAAAAGAATTGCAATAAAAGGCTTGACCGCCTGAGGGGCGACTCAAGAGACGGTATACGCACGCAAGCGGCGTGCCTATGAAGCGTAGAAGGCTTTCATGGCAGGGCTGCCAGCAGGCCGTAAACCATTGAGAAAGGAACGATAGCCCTGCGTAAGCGGGGCTTTTATCATGGTATAATTTTGTTATGGACAGTGAACTTGTGACTATCGTGCAACGCATAGGGAATATACTTAAAAATAAAGAAAAAGAACCTTTGCGTGTGCTAGGTGGCTATATTGTCGGCGCAACAATCGTGGGTGATGACTGGGAAGAGAAATTTCAAGCGCGTTACCCGCTGTTGAGTGAGATTG
>CAJPSU010000055.1 GCA_905373345.1 Candidatus Saccharimonadota bacterium | reverse complement strand
GTATTTGCTGCCCTCGAAAATGTAGGCGCCGTCGGATTTTTTGAATACTTCAGGCGTTTTTTCAATGATCAAAGCCTTGCCCAGCTCTTCGGTTTCACTCTCAGAGTAACGCCGTTCGATCGGCACATTGCCCAGCCGCGCCACATTGGCATCGATTTCGTCATAGCTCCACTGCTTGCAGATTTCGTAAACTTGCTTGTAAATCGGGTCGTCCAAAATGAACGATTGCTTGGCTAATTCATCGATTTCTGCCCGCGCTTCCGGTGACTCTTTGGCAGCCTTCGAGCCCTCGACATACATGCGGCTCATAAATTCGTTGCGCTTTTCCGGCGGAATTTCGTCTAGTTTCGCCGGGTCGCGGTCGATTTCGCGCAAAATCGCCCACATGCTTTTGCCGACATGCGTACCGACATCGCCGTGATAACTGACTCGGTGCACCGCTGCGCCGCTGACCGCCAGCAGGTTCGCCATGGTGTCCGCCAGCGTCGAATTGAGCGCGTGCCCGATATGCATGGCTTTGAACGGATTCGGACAATTAGTCTCGATCACCGCCACCTGACCCTGGCGCCGCGTAGCCGGTCGCACCCGCAACGATTCCAGCAGTGCACTGTCGCTGAGTCTAATATTAATAAACCCCGGCCCCGCCACGCTAACCTCGGCGAAATCCGCTTCGCCGCGCAATTTCTCGGCGATCTGTTCGGCGATTTCATGCGGATTTTTACCAAGCGGCTTAGCAAGCTGCAGTGCAACATTCGTTGCTAAATCGCCAAATTTCGGGTCGGGACGGCTGCATTCAACAGAAACATCTTGATTAAACTTTTTTTTGATTATTTTCGCAATACATGGCAGTATATCATTCATGTGTTCTATTATAACAGATACAAAAAGCGCTCGGGAACGAATCGCGAACGCTTTCTTTGGCGGCGGTAACTACCCAAGTACTTCGCCGTCTTCGTAGTCTGCCGGACGATACACCGACACTGGCATGATGCCGCGCGAGTTGCGATCGCGCAAAATAGCACGCAACATAAGGGTGTCTTCCCGAGACATCATATCGTCGACAGACCTGACTTCTGGTGTTTGTTTTTCTTCTGCCATGGCTTTATATTAGCATAAGCATTATTTTTTGTCAATAGCAGCACGAATAAGCCCTGTAAATAGCGGGTGCGGGCGCATTGGGCGCGAACGAAATTCCGGATGCGCTTGCGTAGCGACAAAGAAATCGCATGCCGGCGCTTCGACAAACTCTACGAGCGAGCCATCAGGAGACATACCACTGACAACGACGCCGCCCGCTTTAATTTGCGGCAAATAGTACTGATTTACTTCGTAGCGATGGCGATGTCGTTCAGTTACATGATCGTTCTGATATAGTTCTGCAACTTTTGACCGCGCCGTAAATACTGCTGGATAATTGCCAAGCCGCAATGTACCGCCTGTCGACTCTTTACCTTCTTGCCCGGGCATGATATACACAACGTCGTGTGTCGTTGCGGGATCAAATTCCGTGCTATGCGCATCCGCTAGCCCTGCGCGCCGCGCTGCTGCGATCACCGCTGTCTGCAGCCCTAAGCAAATCCCTAAATATGGCGTATTGTTTTCAAGCGCATAGATTGCTGCTGCAATCTTGCCATCAACACCGCGCACACCAAAACCTCCAGGCACGAGCAATGCATCAACATTTGCGAAATCACGTTTCGTCGCCGTCTCGGCATTAATCCATTTAATTGTCAGCCCGACATTTTCCGCCCAAGCAGCAGCGCGCAATGCTTCCGTCACTGATAGATACGTATCTTCGTTATCCATATATTTTGCAACGAGCCCGACAATCACGCTCTCGCGGTGTGTTTTGTTTTGACGCAACGCTAAATCTGCCCACGCGTCCAACTGCGGCGACGTCATATTACTAGTAAATGCATTGAGGATCGTCATGAGCGAGCTTTCGGCAATACGCGCTGGAATTTTGAATACGCTGTCCACGTTCGGCAACATTAGCACGCCCGCTTCGTCGACACCGCCAAATAATGCGATTTTACGCGCGACTGAGGCTGGCGCCGGCTTATCACTGCGCACAATTACAATTTCCGGCACAATACCGAAACCGCGCAGATCATTCAAGGCGTTTTGCGCTGGTTTACTCTTAAATTCCTTGCTTGTGCCGATAAAAGGTACGTACACAACATGCGCATACAGGCAGTGCTCTTTACCGACTTTATGAGCAAATTCACGGATTGCTTCAATGAAGCTCAGACCTTCATAGTCACCCACTGTGCCGCCAATCTCAACGATATGAACGTCGCTGCCTTTAGCGGCTGTTATGATTGCCTGTTGAATCGCACCGGTTAAGTGCGGAATCAATTGTACGGTTTTGCCGCCGAACTTGCCGGCGCGCTCGTCGGCGATCAGATTTGATAATAAACGCCCCGCCAACGTTGCATTCTGCTGCGTTAATTCAATGTCAAGAAATCGTTCGTAGTGCCCCAAATCAAGATCGGTTTCAGCGCCGTCTTTAGTAACAAAACATTCGCCGTGTTCCGCCGGATTCAAAAGACCCGCATCGACATTGAGATACGGGTCGCACTTTTGAATCGAAACCGACAAGCCCTTGGCTTTGAGCACTGCACCGATGCTCGCCGCGGTAATTCCCTTTCCTACCCCCGAAAGAACGCCGCCGGTAACGAAAATAAATTTTGTCTGTTTGCCCATGTGATCTGTTATCTCCATGGAATTTTATTATAGCATGGTTCCTGTTTATGACGCTACATGTAGCGTCATAAAAAACATTACAGACACTAAATAACAAAAATTACCTCTGTCAACTATTACAAAAGGTAATTTTTGATTACGCTAAAATCAAAACGATGTTTACTGGCAGCCAATGCACATCGTCAGATCAGCCGGATCAACGGGCGCAACAATTTCCCCGGTGGCTTTTGCTTTCATGTCAGCTTCTATCTGCGCTTGCTGCACCATTTGCTCAATCGCTTTCAGTTTATCTTCAAGCGATGCGTTATCGTCTGATAACACACGTTTTACCGACGCTGTATCGTCGTCTGCCATATTCTCCCCCTTTTTTTTATGCTATCTGCTTACGTTTATCATACAGTACTGCGTACCGTTGATTCAATCAAAATGCGACCATCGCACGTTGTGGAATATGCTACTTTACACGGTCGACAGCGTAGACGAACGCACCTGGTAATTTTGGCGAATTGCCAAGTTTTTTGCGGAAGGCGCGCGTCAATGCTCTAGCTTCATCACCCGATGCTACGCGTGCTGTGCCATCAATACGCAGCGCGATTGTCGGACTCTTCCACATCGTAAATGATATACGCGGATCGCGACTGATGTTCTGCGAGTGAACCGCCGTTTCAGATGACAGCCAGACCAGTTGCGTATCAGTGAGTACAAAATGGAGTGGCGTTGCACGCGGTGAGCCGTCGGCATTCGTCGTCGCTAAACAGCCAACCCGCACTGAGTCAAAATTGTTCATAGCACCTCTACTTTACCGAGTTAACTTCGTAGCTTGTATTTGTACTTTCAAAGAAGTTTACCAATTCCAACGTATCATTCGCCGCTGCCATCCACTTGGCGGGATTCGATACGTGGTATTCTTTCTCAAACCCAAGCTCTTCAAGCCGCCGGTCGGTCATGAATTTGACATACTGATTAACATAATCTGCGTTCAAGCCTAAGATTCCCTGCGGCAGCATATCTTTGTTGTACGCTTCCTCGAGTTCAACGGCTTTTAGAATCAGCCCGCGAATTTCCTCAGCAAACTCTGGGTCTTGCAAGTCTTCATTCTCTTCCATAATAGTGAGCAACAAATTGATACCAAACGTTAAATGCAAGTTTTCGTCGCGCGTAATCCAATCCAACAAGCTGCCAACATTACGCAATAGATTACGCCGCCGAAAGCTCATACCGACCATGAAACCTGAGTAAAACCAGATTCCCTCTAGTACAATATTGTATGCCACAAGATTACGAACGAAGTCTTTCTTGCCTTCAGTCGTAGTGACATCAAGCTTATCGTTAAGCATGCGCCCGACATACTTCAGCTGAAAATCGGATTTATCTTTCAGGCTTTGCTTGCCGCGCCCAGCTGCGTAAATCTCTTCGCGATTAAATGGAAACGTCTCAATGATATATTCAAATGTCATGAAGTGATTTGCCTCTTCCCACATCTGTTTCGAGAGGTAACAATGCGCTTCAGCGGCATTGACATATGGGTAGATCCCAAAAGCGAGGCTTTTGTTAATAAGCAGCTCGTTTGGATTGAGATAACTAATAACAGTCTTGAGCGCATGCTTTTCCTCGTCTGTCATCTTCTCAAAGTCAGTTAAATCCTGCACAAGCTGCACTTCATTCGGAAACCACGTATTTGCTACCGCCTGATTATATAGATCATACGCCCACTGATAACGCACCGGCTTCAGCTGCAGCCCGTCGCGCAAGCCTGAGCCTAAAATTCCCTTTGGTTGTGTTGATACTGTCATAGTTCCTCCTCTTATTTTTTCCGTGCAAAGCCGAATCCAACTTTGCGCTGATTTTCTTTCTGAATTTTCTCTGCCTTGTTTGCAGCAACAGTAGTCTGTTCTGATTGATGACGCGGTTTCACATGCAAGTAGTATGTCGTCTTAAGGCCACGGCGCCAGGCTTCACGGTAGATCTTTTCATACTCATCAATATCGCGCGTTTCCAAATACATGTTGCGGCTAATTGCTTGATCAACCCATTTCTGCGCCCGCGCCGCTACCTCAATAAACGCGTACGGCGACAGTTGAAAGCTCGTTTTGTAAACATCACGCACTGCTTGCGGAATTTGTTCCATACCTTGAATATCGCCTTGATTGATGAGTAATTCGTCTTTTAGCTCATCCCATAGCTTTAGCTCTTTTAGTTTTGCTACTAAATTGTGATTAACCTCAAGGAATTTACCGTTTAACGTGCTGCGGCTGAAAATTTGGCTAAATTGCGGATCAAGCCCTGGCGTCGTGCCGGTCACGTGTGAGATGTTTGCGGTCGGCGCAATTGCCATAAGCGTCGCATTGCGCATGCCTTGCTTTACTTTAGCGCGTAGTGCTTCCCAATCTAAACGCTGCTTGGTTGAGATATTTACTGCTTGCCGGCGGCTTTCGCTAAGTGTTGCAATTGTATCGACCGGCAGCAGT
>CAJPSU010000054.1 GCA_905373345.1 Candidatus Saccharimonadota bacterium | reverse complement strand
TGACAATAAAGGCGTTGATATACTTGATCTTGACCAGGTCGATATGCGCGATCTGCAGACAATGCGCGGCTTGCAAAAACGCTACATCAAGTACGTTGAGCGTTTTGTGCGCAAGACGGGTAGCCCTGATATCATTCATGCGCACGATTGGCTTACAATTGAAGCAGGCTTGCGCGCCAAAGAGTTGACCGACGCGCCGCTGATCGTTCATGTGCATGCCACCGAATTTGACCGCGCCGGTTCGCACAATGGCGGCAATCCGATTATTCATGAGATTGAATATAATGGTTTGATGATGGCGGATCGGATCATTGCTGTAAGCAATATCACCAAGCAAATCATCGTACAGAAATACGGCATTCCAGCAGACAAGATTGAAGTGATTCACAACGCGATCGACATTGATTCGTTCGGCGATTACGAATACGACCGCCGCACGTATCGCTATCTTGAAGTGCTAAAAAACGAGGGCTACACGGTGGTGTCGACGATCACGCGCTTCACGGCGCAAAAAGGTTTAGTGCAATTGATGCGTGGCGCGGCGCGGGCGTGCGAGCGCTACGACCGGTTCGCGTTTTTGTTTGCCGGCAACGGCGATCAGCGCGACGAGCTTATTCAGCTTTCTGCGGATCTTGGTATTTCCGATAAAGTGTTTTTCAGCGGATTCGTGCGCGGCAAACAATGGCGCGATGCGTATAGCGTATCGGACGTGTTCGTGATGAGCTCAGTGTCGGAGCCGTTCGGGCTAACGGCGCTTGAAGCAGCGCACCATGATACGGCGCTGATCATCACTAAGCAGTCCGGCGTCGGCGAAATACTACAAAGCGTACTGCGCTATGATTTTTGGGATACCGAAAAGCTCGCCGACCAGCTCGTGGCACTTGCGACGTCACCGGCGCTGCGCGACAGTTTGAAGCGTAATGTCAAAAATGAATACGCGCGTATCAGCTGGAATGATGTCGCTGAAAAATGCATTCACGTCTATAACAACATGAAAACAGGAGAAGTCAATGAGTAGCAAGCGCGGAATCGTATTATATCTGCACGTTCACCAGCCGTGGCGTGTGCGCGAGTACACAGTGTTTGATACGGCAGTCAATCATGATTATTTTGGCGAATGCAAAGAGCCGCACCGTAATAACCGCGCAATTTTCGAAAAAGTCGCCGATAAATCATACCGCCCGATGGCGCGGCTGCTCAAGCAATTGCTTGACACGCACCCAGATTTCAAAGTGTCGCTATCGATTTCCGGCACAATGCTTGAGCAAGCCGAAGCCTGGGCACCCGACGTGATTGACGTATTTCGCGCGCTCGTTGAGACTGGGCGGACCGAGATCGTCGCTGATACCTATTATCATAGTCTTGCGTTTTTCTTTAGCCGGGCAGAGTTTGAGCGGCAGGTCGCGCTGTACCGCGCGAAAATTCGCGACTTGTTCGACGTTGAAACGCGCGTTTTCCGCAATACCGAACTCAGCTACGACAATAATCTCGCTAAATGGGCGGACGACAACGGCTTCAAAGGCATTTTAGCAGAAGGCTGGGATCCAATTCTCGGGTGGCGCAGCCCGAACTACGTGTACCGTCCGATTAATACGAAGCACATCAAGTTGCTGATGAAAAACTACCGCCTGAGCGACGACATTGCATTCCGCTTCGGCAACCGCGATTGGGAGGAATTTCCCCTGCGCGCCAGCAAATACGACACCTGGCTGAATAACGCGCTTGGCAGCGACGGGCAAATTGTAAATTTGTTTATGGATTTTGAAACGTTCGGCGAGAACATTTGGGAAGACACGGGTATTTTCTCATTCTTCTCAGATTTCGTCGATCGGTGGCTGAAGAATCCTGCCAACACATTTTACACAGCAAGCGGCGCGTGCGACGCATTCGACGCAGTAGATGAAGTTGATTGCCCGTACACGACCACATGGGCGGACACGGAACGCGACCTCACGGCGTGGCTCGGCAATAGCATGCAGCATGAGGCGATGCGCCATTTGTATGCGCTGGAAGACGACGTCATGCGTACCGACGACACCGATCTAATTTCAGACTGGCGGCGTTTAACCACGAGCGATCACCCGTATTATATGTGCACGAAATGGTTCTCCGATGGCGACGTACACGCATATTTTAGCCCGTACAATTCGCCGTACGACGCATTTTTGTACTTTATGAACGCACTGCGCGACATTCGCTACCGCGTATATGAACACCACCGGCACGGAGAATTTTAATGGCGCGTCCAATCATACTAAGCAATGGCGAACTCCACGTCGGTCTAAACACGTTCGGCGAAGTACATGATTTTTACTTCCCGTATGTCGGACTTGAAAATCACACCATCGGTAAAGAAACGAGCCATCATATAGGAGTGTGGGTTGACGGCAAGTGCTCGTGGTTGCATGACGGCTCGTGGACGTTTGTATTTAGCTATCCACACGACGCGCTGGTCGGGCATATCGTCGCGAAAAATCAGGCGCTCGGCATTATGCTTGAGTTTGACGATACGGTCGACGGCGAACTCAACGCGTTTATGCGAAACATACATGTCGTCAATCTTGACGCGTATGATAAAGATGTGCGATTATTTTTCCGCCAAGCATTCGTCATTGGCGACTCCGCTAGCATGACCGACACGGCGCAATTTTTGCCGAACGACCAAGCAATCGTTCATTACCGCGGGAGGCGCACCTTTGTTATTTCCGGCACCGACGATCAGAAACGCGCGTTTGATCAGTACACGATCGGGCTATTTGGTACTGAAGGGCGCGAAGGTACATTCCGCGATGCCGAAGACGGCGAATTATGGGGCTGCCCTGTCGAGCATGGGCGCGTTGACTCGACGATTCGATTTAAGTTAGCGCTTAAAGCGCACAGTTCTGCGCGCATACACTACTGGATCGCGTGCGGCACGACGCTGCGCGAAGCATTGTTTGTGCATAAACAACTGCGCTATAATGGTCTAAACGATCGCTACATTCTAACAACAAAATGGTGGTACCGCTGGCTGCGCCCCGCCGAAAAGGTTTCACGCAAAATTGATCCAGCGTACCGCGAACTATTCCTGCGGAGCGTCATGCTGCTCAAAGCTCACATTGACAAGCGCGGCGCGATTATCGCTAGCACCGATAGCGGCATGTTGAATTATTGGCGCGACGCATACGCCTACTGTTGGCCGCGCGACGGCGCATATGTGCTATGGCCGCTGATTCGCATGGGCTATTACGAAGAAGCTTACCAATTTTTCGATTTTTGCCGGCGCGGGCTAAACTCTGGCGGATTTCTAATGCATAAATATCGGGCAGACGGCGCGGTCGGTAGCAGCTGGCACCCATACATTCACGATGATGGTTCAGTGACACCGCCAATTCAAGAAGATGAAACGGCGCTGGTATTATTCTTGTTCGGCCAATTGTATCGCAGTGCAAATGATCAGCGGCTTATGAAACGTTTTTATGAGCCGATGGTTGTGCCAATGGCGGATTTTTTGGCGAGCTACATTGATTCGTCGACCGGCTTGCCGAAACCATCGTACGATTTGTGGGAGGAGCAATACATGACGACTACTTACACGACAGCTGTCGTCTACGCGGCACTATCGGCAGCAGCAGATTTAGCAGACGATAATCATGATGACGGACATGCGGTCGCCTGGCGCTCAGCGGCGTCGGACATCGCTGAAGCAGCGCAAAAATATTTAGTCAATCACGACCGCGATGCGCTCTACAAAGGCTTACGCCGGCATGCTGACGGCTCATACGAGCCGGATCAAACGATCGACTTATCTAGTATCTACGGCGCATTTATGTTCGGGCTTTTTTCTGCTGATAGCGGCATTGTCGAGCGCGCAGTGCAAACGGCGCGGCGCGTATTCAACGTGTCGCCCGATCGTCCGGGCGTTCCTCGCTACGAAAACGATAACTACCGCCCCCGCAATCCAGCGAGCCTCGGCAATTGGTGGTTCGTCACATCGCTGTGGCTCGCACAGTACGACTTAGAAAAAGGCGATGCCGCATCGGCGCACAAGACACTCGCATGGGTGCGTGCTCACGCTCGGAAGACCGGCACGTTGTGCGAACAGATCGATCCGGAAACAGAAACAGAAGAATCAGTTTCGCCGTTATCGTGGAGCCAAGCAGAATTCGTTTCGACCGTGCTTGACACAATCACGAAAGGAACAAGCAAATAGTGTCTGGGCGCGACCGCCTAAAGATTAGGCTTGCGCGGGCGCTGCGCCACATGACGCCAGCGCACGTTGTGCGGACGCGCCTGACGAAGAAAACGATTCAGAGTTTTGCTGATCAAGTCGGGCTGGTTTATTTTGGCTATGTCGACCAGCGCGATGGCGACCGCCGCCCGGTGCGCGGGCACACGGTATCGCACACGCACATTGATAATCACGTTTGTATCGGTACAGTGCGCGGCTACGATGCGACAGTGCTTATTCGCAATGATGTCGTGCAGCTTCACGCGCCGAACACGGTCGCAAAAACCAAGCGCCAGCGTTGCCATTGGCTCATCGTGGCGATCGACTTGCATACTCCGCGGACAGTTCCGCACACTTACATCGGGCTCAAGCAGCACGATGCCGTATATCGTTCGTCGTATTCGCACGTGCGGCCGCTCGCGATCGGGAATCTCGCGGCGTACGCGCCCCAGTTTTTGAGCAAATATACGGTGTACGGCACACCGACGCATGCGCTCGAAATTGAACAGTTGATCTCGCCGCAAATCGCCAGCGTCATCACCTCGCATTTTAGTAAAATGAGCATCGAAATCGATCGCGGCACGGTGTACGTTTATTCCGAAAACGAGCAGCCGAACGAAGTGCAGCTTGAGCGAATTCTATCGAATGCGCTATGGATCGCCGAAGCGATTGATACGGCGTATGGCGCTGAGTTGTGAGCGTACAGTCATTTACAGCCCACTTACAGATAATAAAAACCGCCCGTGATTTTAGGCGGTTTTTTTATTGCATAAAACAGATTGTGTTAGCCCTTGCGCGGTTTCACCTCATTGCGGCCGAGCGATTTCTTCGTTTCAGTATACGTTGCATGCTTGCGCGCTTTTGGATCGTATTTGCGCAACTTTAATTTATCCGGCGTATTCATCGTATTTTTACGCGTAACATACGTACGATGCCCCGTCAGCTCGCTGACGAGCGCCACAATCTTCCGCTTGGTGTTATTCTTCTTTGCCATAACTTCCCTTTTTACCTTTGTACTAAGCTTCGACTATACAATATAAC
>CAJPSU010000053.1 GCA_905373345.1 Candidatus Saccharimonadota bacterium | reverse complement strand
TCACCATACCAACCGCCGGCGATGCCGCCTCGTCCGCGCGGCATAAAAACTTGGCAGATCGTCAGTATTGCGGTTGCTGGTGCTATTGTCGCTATCGTTGTCATCATCGTTGGAGCTATTGCGCTGAGCGGGAGCATGAACCGCGCAGTCAAAGATGCAAAGGGACGGTTAGCGATCGCCGCGTTTTTGGCGATAAAGATATGAATTATTTCGTCGTCTACACGCAAATTAAAGACGATGGGCACCCGGCTGGCATGTCTAAATCGCAGATGAAAAGCGAGATGAATTCGTTGTTCGAGCGGGCTCAGTCCGGTGGCAGCGGTCTTACTGATGTACTGCGCCACGAGCAGCTTATCTGCAAAAAATACGAGCCGAGTGATTTTTCTGATCTTACCGTTAACACAGGTGAAATTACCGACGGTACGCCTGTGGTGAGTCTTCGTTACGTGTGTGACTCGCGGGTAGAAAACGGAAACAGCAAGATAGAGACCGACCAATTGACGTGGTATGATCGTGAAGGCAGGCTGAATACGATTACGATGAGTTCAAACAACTTTTCGGAAGCTAAGTATGGCGGCAGAATGACAATGCTCATGCCTGGACTGACGGCGCGCCTGCGATAGCGGTAGGCTGGTAGGTTGTGGCGGCGTAGTTGCGTAAGCTTGTTATAATAGCTGCATGAATCGATTCATTCTTCATTCCGATTATCAGCCGACCGGCGATCAGCCGCAGGCTATTCAACAGCTTGTTAATGGGTTGCGGTTTGGTGAGCGTGAGCAAACGTTACTTGGTGTAACGGGAAGCGGTAAGACATTTACAATGGCAAATATCATTGCTGAACGCAATGTGCCGACGCTGATTCTAGCGCATAATAAGACGCTTGCAGCGCAATTATTTAGTGAGTTTAAGCAATTCTTTCCCGAAAACGAAGTTCACTATTTTGTCAGTTATTTTGATTATTATCAGCCAGAGGCGTATATTGCGTCGAGCGATACATATATCGAAAAGGATTCGGCAATTAATGAAGAGATTGACCGCCTGCGCCATGCTGCGACTGACGCGTTGTTGACGCGCCGCGATGTAATTATTGTTGCGAGTGTCAGTTGTATTTATGGTTTGGGTAGTCCGAGCGATTATTACGATTTATCAATTACAGTGAAAACGGGCGAGCGGCGCCTGCAGGATAAATTTCTGCGCCAGCTAATGGACATTCAATATCACCGCAACGACATTGATTTTGCGCGTGGCACATTTCGCGTGCGCGGTGATGTAGTTGACGTGTTTCCGGCGAGCGGCGAGACGGCATATCGCGTGGAGTTTTTTGGTGACGACGTTGATCGGATTACTCATATTGACCCGCTGACGGGCGAGATTATTGATGAGCCAAGCCAATTCACACTATTTCCGAGCAGTCATTATGCTACGCCGAAGCAGAAGATTCAGGCGGCGATTGAGGGAATCCGCCGCGAATATGATGAGCGTGTGGCGTGGTTTGAGGCGAATGATAAGTTGCTGGAGGCGCAACGTTTGACACAGCGTACAAAATATGATTTAGAAATGCTTGAACAAACTGGATTTGTGAAAGGTATTGAAAACTATAGTCGCTATCTAACGAATCGTGAACCAGGCGAGCAGCCAGCGACGCTGCTTGACTATTTTCCGGACGATTTTTTGATGATGATTGACGAAAGCCATGTGACTGTACCGCAGGTGCGCGGCATGTATAATGGCGACCGTGCGCGCAAAGAGGTGCTGGTGCAATACGGATTTCGGCTGCCGAGTGCGCTTGACAACCGCCCGCTTCGTTTTGATGAATTTAATCGCCATATCAACCAAGTGATTTACGTTTCGGCGACACCGGGTGACTATGAGTTGGAGCGATCGCCTGCACCGGCGCAGCAGGTGATTCGCCCGACAGGTTTGCTTGACCCTGAAATTAGCGTGCGCCCGACGGACGGGCAGGTTGATGATTTGGTTGCCGAAATCAAAGACCGCATTGATAAAAAGCAGCGCGTACTCGTGACGACGTTGACAAAGCGTATGGCAGAAGATCTGTCGAGCTATCTGACGGATATGGGCGTAAAAACAGCATATATTCACAGTGAAATTGACACGTTGGAGCGCGGCGATATTTTACGCGACTTGCGTATGGGCGTGTACGATGTTTTAGTTGGTATCAATTTACTGCGCGAGGGAATTGACTTGCCAGAAGTAAGTTTGGTTGCAATTATGGACGCCGATAAGGAAGGCTTTTTGCGTAGCGAGCGTTCTCTTATCCAGACGATCGGGCGTGCTGCTCGCCATGTCGATGGCGCGGTTATTATGTACGGTGATACGATTACCGATAGCATGCGTTTGGCAATTGACGAAACTAAACGTCGCCGTAGTATTCAGCAGGCATATAATCAGGAGCATGGCATTACGCCGCGGGGAATTACGAAAGCGATCGACGAGGGATTACGCGCGATTATTCCACAAAAAGAGGATGAAAAGCCGAAGCTTGACCTCAAAAAGATTCCAAAAGATGAATACGCAAGTTTAGTTAAAGACCTAACAGGGCAAATGAAGCTAGCGAGCGCAAACCTGGAATTTGAACGTGCCGCTGAACTGCGCGATTTGATCGCGGAGGTTAAACAGAAGATGTGATGCGCTAAAGCTTAGTCGGTACAGTGATCATTTGTTGACTATGATAGCATGTATGATAGTGTTAACTACTGTTGTGTCCGTTCGAGAGAAGGGGTAGGAGTCGTGGTGGATATTACTAATCCAGCAAAAACCGGACGACGTTATGAGATCGTTCAAAAGAGAGTTGATATATGCGGAAGCTACATCGCTAGCATTGAATCGCATATGAGCGATCTACAGAATCAGCTCGACATGTTTAACCATTGGATTGCTCGCGTCGGTAGCGGTTATGCTAAGGCACGACTGCAGGTTTTGCGCGACGAGGTACTCTATGCATTTGACTATCCCACAGTCGACCGTGGTTTACACTAAGCGGTAAGAGCCGCTTTCCGGCGTCCCAAGTGTAGAATAACCTCTATGCTTGGGGCGCCCTTTTCATATATTTTGCAGTTATTCCTGCGATAAAATGTACAGCGTATACGCCGGCAGCGAAAAATGTGCGGTGGAATCCTTGTCTGTGTGAATGATACTTTGATGTCCGCCGCGAAAATCCTTGCTGTACCCGCGCCAGCTGCTGTTAAATCGAATATGCCATTTGCCGCCGAGCGGAAATTGCATAGCGTAATGGTCGTAATCGGTGCTGCTGAAATTAGCGATAACAATCACATCGTCGCCTGTGCCGCCATTAACCCAGCGGTGGTATCCAATGACAAGCCCATCGGTGTTAACGTGAAAGAGTGCGGTTGATTGCCCTTGTAGCCCGCCAGTATGTCCGTAGCGGTTGTGCCGCAAATCAAGCAAATGGCGGTGTGCTGTCACAATACCGGCGTATTTTTCGGTTTTTTGCCATTCAAGCGCCGCCCAATCGTTGAATGAGCCGTCTTGCAAGAACTCGCTGCCTTGCAGGAGCATTGGAATACCGGGAGACGTCAGCGTAACAGCGTTTGCGAGTAATGTTTTTTCGCGCGCGAAGAGCGTGGCGCCGCCTGCGGGCGCGACAGCTTCGTTTAGCCGAACTGAGCCGTTAGCGGCAGTATCGTGCGAATCGCTGAAAATTGTACGCGTAAAGACATTGCTATTGTAAAAGTGGTTGAATTCATACTGAATGCCGTCTAAATTTGGCTGGTCGGTTGATAGCCCGAGCGCGGCGCGTAAAGCATGCGGAAAGCCTAGCTCCCACTGGCTATCAAACCCGCAGCCGCCATCAAGCCGCGGCGCGACGATCTGCGGGTTACTTGCAGAATCTTCAGCGATAATGAGCGAGTCGGGCTTAATCTTGTGTGCCAACGATACAATATCTCGCAGCAAACTCCAGGCGTCGCTAATGTCGTGATCAGGGTCGTTGTCGCGCCCGGCGGTATTGCGCATGTAAATCGTACTATCAACGCGCAAACCGTCTATATGATATTCAGCGAACCACATCGCGACGTTGTCAAGGATAAATTGGCGTACTTCCGGCCGCCCGTAGTCGGGTCGTCCGCCCCACGGCGTATCGCCACGCTCGTCATTATAAAAATAGATGCCGCCGCGATCATTCTCGCTCCAGCCGTCAAAGCGCCACAAATCAGTATCGCCGTAAAAATGGTTGTATACAACGTCGAGAATGACGCCGATACCGTGCTGATGGCAGGCGCGCACGAATTTCATCAGTCCATGCCGTCCGCCGAGCATACTCTCGACGCTAAAAATATGATTTGGCGCATAACCCCAACCGTTGCTAAACGCCATGCTCGTGACCGGCATAAGCTCAATAATATTGATGCCGAGATCGCGCAAGTAATCAAGTTTTTCGATTGCCGAATCAAATGTGCCGGAGGTTGCGGCATCGGGACGGTTGAATGTGCCAACATGCAGTTCGTAAATAACGTGGTCGCACTTTGGCTGCATTACAAAATTGTCGCTCTGCCAGTCAAATTCATTGTCGACAATCACCGAGAATCCTTTGTCGCTTGACGTAATAGCCCGAGCGCGCGGGTCGTTTCTTTCAAGCAAGCGTCCGTCTGGCGTCTCGATAATATATTTGTATTGGTGTCCTGGTTCTGCACCGTGAATCAGCGCAAACCAATAGCCGTCGTCCTCGCTGGTGAGCGGCTGCTTGCCGTTCGGCGTAAATGTGCCGTCAATGTAAACTTGTTTGGCGAACGGCGCCCACACGCGAAACTCCGCGCCGCCTCTGTGTGTGATGACGCCCAGGTTCTTTTTGATTTGATGTGCCATTTTCTCAAATTATACCATAAGCGGTTATCTCAGGCAAAAACGATTACCATCTGGCGCAATTTTGCGTTATACTAAGGGTTGATGAGTACAATTACTACCGATGATGTGCACCATCTGGCGCAGTTAAGCAGTTTACAGTTATCTGATAGCGAGGTTGAAAATCTACGCGCAGATCTCGAAAATATTATCAACTATATCAAGCAGCTGAACGAAGTCGATACGAGCGGCGTCGAACCGACATACCAAGTGACGGGGCTTGAAAACGTGTGGCGCGGCGACGAAATTGACGCTGGCAGCGTAACGCCAGAGCAACTACTTGATCTAGCAGCAGAACAGAGCGGCCATTGCGTAAAAGTGCCAAAGGTGTTATAAAATATGAAAATTGCGGAATTAGTACAGCAAATCGCGGCGCGTAAAACAACGGCGCGCGAGCAAGTCGAAGCGTCTATTGCTAAAGCACATAGCGTTGAAGAATATCATGCGTTGTTGAGTTTGACTGAAGAGCGGGCGTTGGCGCGTGCTGGCGAGATTGATACGAAAATTGCGAATGGCGAAAACGCGGGCGTGCTGGCAGGCGTGCCATTTGTGGTAAAGGACAACTACTTGGCGTTT
>CAJPSU010000052.1 GCA_905373345.1 Candidatus Saccharimonadota bacterium | reverse complement strand
GCTGCGCACGAAAATTTTCGGGGCATTTTTGCGAAATTCCAGCGCGGCGCGGCGTTGATGATACACGCTAGTCACTAGAATCACCGACGATATATGGTACTGGTCAAGAATCTGCGTCGTATTCATAGCGTTCTCTTCTGTCGTTTCGCTCATTGTTTCGATTAGAATCGCAGTTGCCGGCACACCGGACGCAATCGCATGGCGTTTCATAACCTGCGCATTACTCGGACCGCTTTTATCTGCCGCCGCACCCGAAAATACAATATATCTCGCCCAGCCGTTACGATATAATTTAATCGCCTCATCGGCGCGCGCAAGCGTATCGCCGCCACTCACGGCAACAATAGCGTCGGCTGATCTACACGCATCGAAAGTCGTCGGCGCTTGTCCGCAGCCACGTAAATCATCAACGTACAGATATGCGCCAATACTCCAAATAATCACGGCAATTAGCACTACAATAGCGCTCACAGCGATTACAACTTTTTTCATCGCCGCATCCTCGCTCGCTCAGCTTGGACTGCCGCGATGATTTTGGTAGTACCGCGCTCGCAAATCTCCTGATTTGACAAACACCCGAGCGTAATACGCAAACTGCCATCGGCAACATCCGGAGTTAGTCCAATTGCCTGCAGTACATGCGACCGCATACCAGCATTCGCCGCACAGGCACTACCAGTTGCAACGTATATATGCTGCTGTTCAAGTATGAAAATTAAGCGCTCTGCGTCGATGCCCGGAAATGATACGTGTAAATGGCTTGCCAGGCGGTGTTTTTGATCACCTGATATAACTACATCGGGAATCGCCGCGGCAATCCGCTGCTGCATGCCGTTTCGTAGCTCATCAAGTCGCTTTGTCTCCGACTTGCGATGCCGCTGCGCCAATTCAAGCGCCGTAGCAAATCCAATCACGCCCGGCACATTTTCAGTACCGCTGCGAAGCCCGCGCTCCTGTCCGCCGCCACGAATAAACGGCCGCAACCGTACATTCGCTTGGCGCCACAACAGGCCAACCTGCTTTGGTCCGTAAATTTTACCTGCATTCAGTGTCATCGCATCAACACCAAGCCGCGACACGTGCAGGTCAAGCTGCCCTGCGCCTTGCGACGCATCGGTATGAAGCCAAATCGGTGTTGTTTCACCTGCCTCAAACCGGCGGCGGCGCTCAGTGCGCACAATATCAGCAATATCACGCAGCGGTTGAATCGTTCCTAATTCGTGATTTGCAAGCGCAATCGTAACCAGTTCGGTGTCCGGACGAATTGCCGCACGCACAGTATCTGCCGTAATAGCACCTTTTTTTGTCGGCGCGACAAGCGTATGTTCGCGCGTTTTTACCGCATTAAGTATTGCATCGTGCTCAATTGCACTTGTTACGATATGTCCATGCGCGCTATGCACTATCAAGTTAATTGACTCCGTTGCTCCCGCCGTCATAGTCACATCGCTAGCCTGCCCACCGATACATACCGCTAACCGATGTTTTGCATCTTGATACGCTCTTTTCACCTCAACTGCCGCAGCATATGGCGCAGATGGATTAAAAAACTGCTCGGAAAAATACGGCTGCATCGCCGCCAGTACACGCTTATCAAGCGGCGTCGCTGCCGCATGGTCAAAATACATCATACCCAAATTCACTATTATATTATACCAATTTTTGGTGCGTCGCGGGATCGCGACGGTATAATTGCCGAGCAATTTGCTCATAGTACATGCGCACAGCGACGCCGAAATTGCGCAGCTCGTCGCCTTCTAGATAATCGTAATGCGGACCAGCCTGCACTTTTAGAATACCTTTGTCTGTGATCTCGTACCTAATTGTATCGGCTTGCAATTTACGCTTCGCGTCAAGCCACTCTTCATGCCAAATCCAAGTTTTGTCATCTAGGCAGAAGAATTCGCGGCGATGCCCCTCGGGAATCGGGCCGAATAATTGCGCGCCGATTTCACTCTCAAGCGTCAACAGCTCGCGTTCGCTCAACGGCTGCAACGGTCGTTTGCGCTTTGGCAGCTTTAGCCACTCGGACGGCATATCATCGCCGACGAGTAATTTCAGCGCTTTTTTCAGTACGGAAGCCATTTATGCCGCCCGTTCGAAATCAGATTGATACAGCTCGCGGAGATACGGCACAAGGCTGGAATAGTGAGCAATCTCCTCGTGCAGCGTTAGCGGTCGCTCTCGTGTTTGCTGCGACCACATTGCACCGTGCGCGACTTCGCCGACGCGCACAAGCGTTTCTTCATTTGGCACAGAAGCCTCAATTGACCGCGCTCGCTCAATTGCCTCATACGTCAGATCTTCAGTTGTATTCGCAAAAACTTCAGGATTTTCTGAAGCTTGAAATTCGGTGGTGGCTCGTCGTTCCTCTCGCATAATGTACTCCAAAAAGTGTTCGCGTATTCGCGGTTGTTATCCGCGCAATATCATCAAGCGAGATACCTCGCACTCTCGCCTGAAACTCCGCAACTTTGCCCACGTAAGCTGGTACATTCACTTTACCACGAAATGGTATAGGAGTCAAGTATGGCGCATCTGTTTCGAGTAAAACGCGCTCAAGCGGCGCATGGCGATACATTGTTTGCTGCGCCGCGTCTTTCGTAAACGTGCTAATGCCGTTAATTCCCATATATAAACCGCGCGCAAATCCTGCATCTAAATTTACCTGCGTATCAGTGAAGCTGTGCAGAACACCGCGAATGCCAGAAAACTCGTCAAATACCGGCCAAAAATCATCAAACGCATCGCGCACATGAAAGCTCACCGGTAAATCAAACGCTACCGCCAGCCGCAACTGCTCGCGCAGCCGCTGCAACTGCATCTCTCGCGGACTGTGGCCGTAGTGATAATCTAAGCCAATTTCGCCAATACCAACGACTTTATCGGATTTTTGCGACAGCAGCTTACGGATATCGTCCGCCTGATTGGTCGCCGCCTCGTGCGGATGAATCCCAACGATCGCCCATACGTTATCGTGCGATTCCGCAAAGGCAACCGCTTCATGCGAGCTACGAACATCCGTACCAACGCAAATCATCGCAACACCGGCGTGAATTGCTTCCCGGTACGCACGCTCGCGCGTTTCATCATCGTAGAATTCCGAATCGTGCAAATGGCAGTGCGAATCAATAAGCTTCATGATGCTTGTTTGGCGCCGCGCGGATCGGGTGTATGAATATAGATGCGTGGAAATAGCGGCGCAAGTTCCTGCGGCACAACGCCGCTTGCAAACAACCCGCGAATATTGTCGGCAGTTTGTGGTAAGAACGGCGTTAACATATCCGCCACCTGCAGCAATGTGCCGCATGCATAAGCCAAAATCTCCGATAAGTGCGCCTCTGCTTCCGGGTCTTTGTCGCGTTTTTTTGCGACTTGCCAAGGCTGCACACGCTCAATATACTGATTCAATGAACGAATCGTTTGCCAAACTTCAGCAAGCGCCCGATCAAAATTAAATGACTCCATAGCCGTATGGTACGGACCCATATCATGTTCCGCTTGCGGCGCATCACCGATTACGCCCGCCTGATAGCTCAACACCATTTTTGCCACGCGCTGTACTAAATTACCAAGGTCATTACCAAGCTCGCCATTGTACGCCGCTTCAAACTTCTCCCATGTGAAATCACCGTCTTCTTGCGTTGGCACGTGGCGCAGAAAATAATAACGAAACGCATCAACGCCGTAATGCGGTACGATATCGCTCGGTCCAACGCCGTTGCCTAAACTTTTCGACATTTTTGCGCCATTGACGTTAATAAATCCGTGAACCAATAATACTTTCGGCAGAGGCAAATCAAGCGCCATTAACATTGCCGGCCAAATTCCAGCATGAAACCGCAAAATATCTTTCCCGACGACCTGCACATCTGCCGGCCAAAAGCTTTGCCATTCTTCTGTACGATCCGGATATCCAATTACGGTAATGTAATTGCTGAGCGCGTCCAGCCACACGTACATCACTTGGCTGTCGTCGTCGGGAACGGCAACACCCCAGCTCAGATTTTTGCGCGGACGAGATACCGACACGTCCTGCAAACCGTCACTCATTAATGCTAAAAACTCTTTTTTACGAAACTCTGGTACAATCTTCATCCTGCCCGATTCAATCGCCTCGCGAATTTTATCGGAGAATGCGCTAGTCTTAAAATAATAATTTTCTTCGCTCAAACGCTGGTATGGGGTTTTATGGTCGGGACACACGCCGTTATTCTCAGCAGCTTCCGTATCTGTTACAAATGCTTCGCAACCCTGGCAGTACCAACCCTCGTAACTGCCTTTATAGATATAACCGCCTGCCGCTAATTGTCGCCAAATGTACTGCACTGCCTCGCAGTGATGCACGTCGGTCGTACGAATGAAATCGGTCGATGAAATATTCAATTCGGCGATCATCTTTTTAAAGTTTTCATACAGCTGATCGACATACGCCTGCGGCGTCAAATTATTCTCTGCTGCTTTTGCTGCAATTTTATTGCCGTGCTCGTCTACACCTGTCTGAAATCGCACCTCACGACCGTTCTGTCGTGCATACCGCGCCCAAACATCCGCCAACATATAGTCCATCGCATGACCAATATGCGGCAGACCGTTAACATACGGAATAGCGGTAGTGATGTAAGCATGCTGTTTTGCCATAACACTTATTATAACAGACTACGACGTACGTTTTGCATACACCATTAATCGATGGTCCATCGTACTGCCGCTATTAATCCATTTTCCAGCGCATGTCATCAAATTCAGTCCTTCATCTACGCCATTGGCGGGACGCATAAATTTATTCATATCAACATTCTCCAACTTCACTGTCTCGGACGCAACAACTTGATAATTGAATAATTTTCCCGCACCATTTTCTATCGTTATTGAATCGCCATCTTTCAACTGACTAAGTTTCTCAAAAATACCGTGCCGCGTCGGACCAGACACGTGCCCCACAATGATGCTCGCACCTTTTTGCCCGGGACGGACGCTTCCCGTATACCATCCCGTATCAAAAACGTTGATTGGAGCCTGCATAGAACCATCAGCATTGACGCCCATCTGCAAGACGCGCGCTTTTATGCCAATTGTGTTGATATGAATAATTCGCGGTAATTCAGGCGCAACTTTATAACGAGCGATTACATCATCGCTAACATCTTTCTCGTCCTTGCCTTCAGCCGCCTGGCGTTTGTTAGAATCATCACTTTGAGCGGCTGCTACCGTATCGCTTCTTTCTTTTTTAACCTTTTGATTCAAGATAAGCGTATCTGCTACCGCATACAGCGCAAGCACCGTTAGCGCAATCGCTATTGACCGCGAAACGAACTGCCAAGTAATGATCTTTCTTCGTTTTACTCTACGCGACGTATTTTCTTGCTGTTCAGGTCGCTTAGCATATACGACTTTCATATTCTCTAGTGCATACAATATCCTCGCCGAGCGCACAAGTTGTCGTGCTACTGCGCCATCCCTACGTTTACTACTAGCTGCCCGGCTCTTCCGCGGCGCACGCGACTCCGCCCTCATAATATCAGCCACAGGTTTCC
>CAJPSU010000051.1 GCA_905373345.1 Candidatus Saccharimonadota bacterium | reverse complement strand
ATCGTTCTAGTGCGTAATACGCGAGCTGGCCGGTAAAGCTGCCGTTGCCGAATACGCAAACCGGTCAATCGTCTATAATCCATCCGACGTCCGTTAACATCATACTGCACCCGCCTATTCATATTTAGACTGCATTATATAAAAAAATTGCACCCCAAGTCAAACCGCTTGAGGTGCAATTTCGCTATAAATTGCTGTTAACGACGAGCACCTATCTTTTTCTTACTGCTAATAAACAGTGCTACAAGAGCAACAACTCCAGTGCCAGCGACAATAGCTGGATTAGCAAGGACTTCTTTCACACCAGTGTTCGGAGCTTTTGGACCAACCGAATCGTTCTGAGCCGTCAGCACGACGTCATTACCATCGCCACCTCTATAACTTATAGTAAACACTGCGCCATCAACCGTCACTTCCGCGCCCTCAGGAAGGTTTTTAAATGTACCATTAACTGGTCCACTGCCTTTGTTATCAATAATTACGAATGTCTCATTCTTAGAGATCTTACCACCCGGCAAGTACATCAATTTAAAGGCACCCTCCAGGTTCACACCGCCAGCTTGTACGACAATTTGATCGTACTGATCCTTGTTAAATAGCTCAGCTTCGTACGTGCCAGTCTGATTAAGCGCAAAACCATTTGTCAATACTGTTATCTTCCCCGGAGAGTTGCCCGGCGCAACCACGCCACTTACGTACAAGGAATCAACTGTTGCATTGCCTTTTAGAACTCCACCCTCATTCACACTAGTCCAACCACGCTTGCCATTCAAGAATACAGTTTGATTTCTCTTAACCTGAAGAGCGTCATTCGATTCGTCATCAAGATGAATCGTCTCCGGTTCAAATTTTACACCCTGTTCACCATTTGGCGTACCACTTGTATTATCCCTTGACTCGACAACAAGTTTGCCTTCATTCTGTGCCGACGGTACGAATTTCCCAGGACCACTCAGTTTACCAGTGATTTTTACCGTCTCCGTTGAACCAATCTTATACTCTACATCACCGTTTAACACAATGTCGCCGGTAAGCATTACCGTAACGTCAGTCAGAGTACCCGCACCACCCTTGCAGGCTTTCGGCCAACCTACTTTCGAGCCAGCTTCAAACGTTACATTATTTTCATAAGATATAGACTCATAGTTTAGAGCACCAAGCGTACCGCCACGCTTAACCGTAATATTTCCTTTTTCTTTTGGACTCACGCCTGCAGATTCACCAATTGTTGTATTTTTTGACGATACGACATATGGGATCTCATTACAGCCCTGGTTTGTTATCGCAAAATTATCAAGATGAATTTTAGCTACAGCGCGCGAAAATTCTACATTTGAATTATCTACTGAAAGATTTTTAATGCCCGTTTGAGAACCTATACTAACCCATGGCGTATCCCCAGCATCTACATCTTCTCCGCTAAATTTCACGTCCGCCTGAAAATCCACTTTGTCAATAACGTAGCTTTTACAAGAGTCAGCTGGCGTAATTGGCGCATTAGATATCTGCTTCACTGTTGATATCTCTTTGACCTTTGCGCTTAAATCATTTGTCAGCTCCACCGACCCACTCCCAGGAATGCACGGAAAGACTAGTTTTGCGCCATCTGCCGGAACAGCGTTCTCTGCCCAATTGGCAGCAGTTGCCAATTTACCGTCTCCAGCATCCCCTCTCCATGTATATGTACCCGCAGCTGCATACGCAGGAAGTCCTATTATGCCACTTCCAATAACTGCTAAGGACGCTACGCCAAGCGATAGTTTTTGTATTCCTCTCATTTTTCCAACCTACCTTTTTGTTATTTAGTGTTTGTGGTTATTATTTTACTCACATATTACTGGCACCGTCAATGATACGTGCGTTGTAATATAGACATCAATGTACGAGCATGTTGCATTATAATAAACTAAACGATATTTGAGGATATCAATTAGTCTACCGCCTTACGATACTTAGCATAGTTAAGTCCAGCCACTGCACAATCGACAGCTCTTCTGCGCGAGCATCAGGCGAAATGTGTGCACGAGACAAAAGCTGTTCAACATAACTCTTATCTAGCTGCAGCCCGCCCGCCAACGAACTGCGCAGCTTCTTGCGCTTTGCTGAAAAACCAGCTTTCACCAAATGAAAAAACATCGGCTGCAAGTCATGTGGCACGACCGGCTCGTCATAGCGCCTTAATATCACTACCTGCGAATCAACTTTTGGCGGCGGCGTAAATAGTGCCGCCGGCACAACTACACCAGTATCCACTTGATGAAATACTTGCGCGGCGATTGCTAAAACACTGCATTTGCCTGGGTTCGCCGCAAGCCGTTCGGCGACTTCTTTTTGCACAAGCAGCACCATCATACTCGGTGGATTGTTGCATTCGGAAAATGTTTGAATAATCTTGCTCGTGATATAATATGGCACGTTCGCGACGATTTTATAGCCATGTGGCAGTCTGGACGGATCAAACCGCAGAATATCTTGATTAACAACCTCAAGATTCTTACCCGGAAATTGCCCAGGTAATTTACGTGCCAAATCTGTATCAAACTCCACCGCCACCACACGACCAGCACGTGCAAGCAGGCGGCTCGTCAACGTACCGAGTCCTGGACCAATCTCAAGCACCGTATCGTTTGGTGCTAATTGTGCCGCATTGGCGATGTATGTAAGCGCATCCTGATCACGCAACCAGTGCTGACCGAGGGATTTTTTATTCTTCATTATTATCTACCAATTGTGGTGAGCTAGCCAATGATTATAGGCTGCTCTCCAACTGCCATAACGACCAGCAGCGTAGCCTGAGCACCATTTTAACTGCGTTATAGGGTTCGTCTCCCAATCCGAACCGGCACCACTCATCTTACCACCAGGATTAGCTTGGCAAAGACCATAGGTTCTACCATTTCGAGCATCGTACCTCCAACGACTCTCGCGCTCAACAATATAGTTTGCGTAACCGTAGTCACTCGGTGGTATACCCGCCGCCGCCATCCAATCTTCATGCGATCCAGCCGGTAAATTTACCTTTGTGCCAATAATTTCAACTTGCTTTACAGACTCCACCGTGACAGTGCTATTAACTTCTTTACGGCTTTCTTCTTTGCCGTTACGTATGATAATCTCATATGTAACGTTCTTTTTACCGTTTTTACCGAGTGTCTTAGTTTCCTTATATCCCTTATCACGATTTGCGTCTTTGATTTGTTCAGTTTCAAATGGCACTTCCTCCTCTTGCGTTATCGTCTGCGTGCCTTCGCGATACAAACGCACATGCAGACCGGCGGCGAGTGGCGTATCGACACTTGGTACAACAACATCATTCTGCGCCAATGTGATATGTTTTCGATTAAGCATATCGCCAACAGTTTTGCCAAGGCTATACGACGTCGACGTTTTACCATAAAAATCAAAGGTAAATAGCGTAGCACGCGTTATCGTCATGATTTCAGACGCACCGTCGCCGAGCGGGTTAGTGGACTGCGACAATTCTGTCTTGTCCTCATCATGGAGTACTAAACGTGCGTGTTTCGCGATCTGCGCGCCTGTGCGATACGATGTAATCACTTTTGTTGCCGTTAGTCCGTCTTTTATCACAACCGGACGAGCACGATAAATATTCACTTGATATGAATTAGCAACGAGCTTCGTGTCAAGCGCCGGCTCAGTACGATCGTTTGCGTCAATAGCAATATTCGCGTCGGCGAGTGCTTCTTTGAGTGTTGCTTTCTTCGTTATAAATCCTTTTACTGCGCCGTCGTCATGCAGCGCGATAATATGCTCGCCTGCTGCCACCGACGTATCGTCAGCGCGAACGGGCGGTGTCGCCGCCACATACAACGCAACGCCAAACAGCGCGATAAACAGCGCGCCAATAATACGAGTGTAAAAAGGTGATTTTGTAATCAATCGCTTCATACGAGCGCACCCTTTCAAGCACGCCCGCTCATTATAGCAGACTTTCGTCGTTTATGCTAGTTTCTCAAGCCGCGCGTACTCAACATTAAGCTTTTTCGTTACACCGTTTTCAAACGTTACGCTTACCGCTAAGCCGTCGATATCAACAATTTCGCCCGCGCCAAATTGCGGCGAGCGCACTCGGTCGCCAATATCATAATCTATCACAAACTCGTTAAATTCATTGTAACGCGGTCGCGGCGGACGCGCTGGCTGCTGCTCAAATATATCCGTGCCCATATCCTCCAGAAAGCGCGACGGCGTACGATACGATCGCTGTCCGAATTGCTGGCGGCTTTGCGCATACGTCAAGTACAGCTCTTGGCGCGCCCGCGTCATGCCGACGTAGCAAAGACGGCGCTCCTCCTCAAGACTACGCGGACCCTCTTCAAGCGCGCGCTCGCTCGGGAACAGCCCGTCTTCCATACCGGCCATAAATACTACCGGAAATTCCAGGCCTTTCGCGGCATGCAGCGTCATCAGCGTTACTTTTGCGGCGTCATTTGCCTGATCGGCTGTACTCATCAAGGCAACTTCTTCCAAAAAATCCGGCAGCGTTGCAAATGCCTGCGCATCCGCCGCGAGTACGCCAAGATTTGCTTCGCGCTCCTCAGCTTGCGGCGTGCCATCAAGCACGTAGTCCCGGTAGCCGGTTTTTTCAATTAGCTGCTCAATAATTTCGCTCGGGTTCGCGCTAGACATCACGCGCGCTTGCAATGCACCCAGCGTATCGCCAAGCTGCATAAACGCATTTTTAGCGCGCGGCGTCAGCATGCTCGTTTGGTCGGCGTTTGCCAGCGCTGCAACGATATCCATATCTGTTTCCGCCTGCCACAGTAAAAATTTTTCAACACTCGTCGCACCAAGCCCGCGCGCCGGCACGTTCACAATCCGGCTAAAGCTCATACGATCGTTCGGCTGATACAACAATCGTAAATACGCTACGATATCTTTAATTTCTTTACGATCATAAAACCGCACGCCGCCGACCAACTGGTACAGAATTCGCTGCTGCATAAATGCGCGCTCAAAGGCAAAACTCTGCGCATTCGTGCGATAGAGTACAGCAAAATCGCCGAAATCGCGCGCACCGATCGACGTCTGCGCTGTAATCCGGCTCGCTACGACATACGCTTCTTCCGACTCGTCCATTACCGCCTGAACCTGTACGGGCGTACCATGCCCTTCGTTCGTCCAAAGCGTTTTATTGGTGCGCTCTAGGTTTTTGCTGATGACCTGTTGTGCCGCATCAAGAATTGCACCGGTTGAACGATAATTCTGCTCTAATTTCACAACGGTTGCGCCTGGAAAATCGCGCTCGAAATTCAAAATATTTTTGAAATCCGCCCCGCGCCACGAATAAATCGACTGCCAATCGTCGCCGACGACGCAAATATTACGCGCATCGTTCACCAGAAATTTCACAATCGCATACTGCGCCGCATTCGTGTCCTGATATTCATCAATTAAAATATGTTTGAACCGCCGGCGATACTTACTGCGCACATCCGGTACATCGCGCAGCAAACGCACTGTTTCGATCAGCAAATCATCGAAATCAAGCGCGCCCGCCTCGCGGCGCAGCCGTTCGTACGTATCGTAAATTTTTGCCACTGACTGCTGAAACGGATAAT
>CAJPSU010000050.1 GCA_905373345.1 Candidatus Saccharimonadota bacterium | reverse complement strand
CAAAAGAATAACACCGCTCATTTTTTGTTGTCTAGAGGGTTGTGCAACAATGCCCACGAGCCAGATAACCCGAATACGCCTAAATCGCATTGGCGCGAACACCTGCCAACCGCTGTATGCAGCACAAGCAAGACTGGCGACGAAAAGGACAATGGTAATGCCGTACCAAACAACATCAGACATTTTTCACCTCCCATAATAGAAATGTCTGTGCAAGTTCTACAATATCACATCATTACAAAAAATGCAACAGTGCCTAGCGCCCGCGCCGGATCATTTCGTCTGCCAGCCCATACTTCACCGCTTCATCGGCGCTCATCCAGTGGTCGCGCTCCATATCGGCTTTGACTTTTTCGAGTTTTTGTCCGGTATTTTTCGCGATCACTTTCGCGAGCAGCTCTTTCATGCGCACCGATTCGCGCAAGCTAATTTCCTGGTCGGTCACCATACCCTGCGTACCGCTAGATGGCTGATGAATCATCACACGCGCATTCGGCAGCACAAACCGCTTGCCCTTAGCGCCGCTGCTGAGCAAGAAAGCGCCCATGCTAGCCTGCAACCCAATGCCAATCGTCTGGACGTCAGGCTTGATATATTGCATAGTATCGTAAATTGCCAGCCCGTCGTACACGCTGCCGCCCGGGCTATTGATATACAGCTGAATATCTTTGTCGGGATCTTCGTTTGCTAAGTGCAGCAGCTGCGCCACGATCGTATTCGCCGAGCCTTCCGTCACTTCCTCGCCTAAAAAGATAATCCGATCTTCAAGCAACCGGGAATAAATATCGTACCCGCGTTCGCCATCGCGCGTGCGCACGATTACATTTGGCACTAAATAATTTCGCATATCATTCATAGGTTTCATTGTACGCTGAATATTAGCACTCGTCAAGGGAGAGTGCTAATTCTCCCTATCATTACTGCTGCGCCCTAGTCGTCAAACTACGTATTGTGGTTATCAACGATTAATTTATTACGCTCGGCAGTCTTTTCGCGATCCTTATTCAGCAGTATTTGCGCTTCATCGGTATCAAGCGCAAGAATCTTTGCATATACGCCGCTGTCATTTCTGCCGGAGAGCACAAGTATATTTAGCTGCTCGTCGGCGTAAACAACATACTCGTCTCCGTTCTCTAGGTTGCTCGTACCGAAACACACGGTATTAATTTCGGCTGTTCTGCGGCCGTCTTTCGAGACGGCGTAAATACCAATTGAATCTGTAATAAACAGTTCCTCCGGCATTGCCTTATCGCTTGCAATAGAACCATCCACGTTCGGCCCGATAAACAAGCTGTCGGCGTATGGTATTGCTTTGCGCAATGCGTGATTGCTTGGTAATTCCACCGTCAAACCAAACATTTTGTCTTTTTCATACGAAAGGAAATGCGCGCCGAGCTGTTCGGCAGCATCCGCTGTCTTGCGCCATGGCTGCAAAAAGTATATTTCCGGCGGCGAATAAATCGGGCGTTTAATATGCGAGTCTTTACGCAGCTCATCTTTCTCATTTATTGAATAACTTGAGTCCAGATGACCCGAGCCCATTACCGTATGGTATGACGCATACTCATTTGCCTTGAGCGCGCAACCCTGCTTGAGCAGGTTCTGGATCGTATCAATCGCATACAATTGCACGAGACGCCCGCTACTTTTGTCTTCGACGCGAGCGTCAAGCATTCCCTCATGCTGTAGGCCTTCGCCGATCTTCCTTGAACTAAGCAAATGTCCGATTTCCCGAATCATCAGAGAGATTCGGCGTCTCTATAGAATCCGAAGCGCATGAGCATGCAAGCCCACCGTCCGCCCCGTCTGGACGAGCAATCGCCTCTTTACCGTGTTTATACATATCCTCAGTCCGCTACGAGTTACGAGTTTAGTTCAACCAGCTTGTCGATTGTTTTTTCAGTGATCAGCCGATTCGCAACTTCGCGCTGCGCTTCAGGTTTATCAAAGTGTTTTGCCATCTTGGGATTGTTCGCGTATTGCTGCTTATAGGCGTTAATATGCGCCGCCAACTCGTCTGCTGTCGCTTCAATTTTCAGTTCTTTACTTAACTGCGCCAGCACTAGACCTGCCTTGATGCGCGCGTCAGCGGCATCATTCGCTTCAGCTTTCACCCAAGCGTCACGATCGGCATAACCTTTCTCTTCAAAATACTGTTCTAAAGTGCGGCCCCGATACATCAAATTTTGGCGTAGATCCTGCTCCAGCGAGCGAATTTGGTCGTCACGCAACACCGATGGCACGCTCACCGTGCTCTTTGCAACCAGCTGTTTTACCAACTCATCTTTCAGGTCGTCCGTCGCCTTGCGCTCAGCTTGCGCTGTAATCTCCGCTTTTATATCCTTGCGCAAATCATCCATTGACGTAAATGGACCAGCCTTTGCGGCAAATTTATCGTCGAGCGCCGGCAGCTTCACACTATTGACTTTTTTCACCGCCACTTCAAACACAACGTCCTGCCCAGCTAAGTCTTTCGCATGATAGTCCTTCGGAAACGCCAGCTTAACATCTTTTGTATCGCCCGCTTTCAAGCCAATAAGCGCATCTTCAAACCCCGGAATAAAAGAATTTGAACCAAGCACCAGCGGATAATCCTTACCCGTGCCGCCCTGAAACGCCTCGCCATCTTTTTTACCGACGAAATCAATTACCATCTCATCGCCTAATTTTGCCGCGCGCTTGACTTCTTTCTTTTCCGACAATCCTTTTTGGATTCGCTCAATCACTTCGTCAATTTCTTTTTTCTCGACGCTAACCGCCGCTTTTTTTGCCTTAAGCTTTTTGTAATCGCCTAATTTCACTTCAGGCAGTACATCTGCTTCGGCAGTAAACTCTAATAGCTCGCCCGGTACGTATTTTTTAATTTCAACCTCAGGGCGGGCTAGCACCTGCAAATCGTTGTTCAAAAAAGCTTCGGCAACCGCACGGTTTAGCGCTGCGTCTAGCGTCTCCTGCGCCAACGCATTCGGATCGGCATGTTTTTTCACAATCTCAAGCGGCACATGCCCCGTACGAAATCCATTAACTTTGACTGTTTTTGCTAAGCGCTTTAGCGCCACCTGCTCAGCTGCTGCCAGTTCGGCATGATCCGCCGCGACCACTACTTTCACGCGCGTATCTGATTCGTGTGTTACTGTCGTCTTCATAACAGCACATTATAACAGATATACCGGTGTCTGTCAGGCGTCAAAGTCGTCCAAAAATTCCGACAAGTCAAAATCGTCATCTTCGCGGACGCGCACGCGGCGGTCGCTCACTGCCGTTACGATTCGTTCAAACCCGACTGTTTTGTCTGTGCCGTCGCGCAAATTTTTCAGCGTGTACATTTGCCGCTCTACGCTCGCCTCATCAATAAGCATGACATACGTGATATCTTTTTCTACCGCCGTGACCAGCTGCTCCGCTAACGTCCGGCCGGTATAGTCAACTTCGGTATGGATTCGTTCGCTGCGTAATTTTTCGGCAATTCGCTCCGCCGTATCAAACACGCGCCCAACCGCCGCCACGTACACTTCAGTCGCGCTCGGTAATACTGCATGCCCGCTTTCTTCCAGAGCCTCGACGATATGCGCCATATCGCCCAACGACGCAACTAATGTTTCCAGCGACGGCGCGACCATTCGCCCGCCGCGATATAATAATTTTTCATCGTTCGCGACAATATCAAACAGTACGCCGGCTGTGCAATCAGCATACGATAATGTTAAATCAAGCACTACGCCGGTGATACCGAGCACCTCAAGCCGTGCATACAATGCCGCCAAATCTTGGTATGCGTTATGTTCGCGCACCGCCTCTGGCAGTTCCTCGGCATTTTTCGCCGCCAATACTTTGGCGAGCTGCTGCAAAATCGTGCCCGCTTGCATACGCCCAACGATATCGATCGCACGGTCGCGGAACTCTACAGGCGTAAGCATGCGCTTTTCTGCAAGCAGGCGCGTCATGAGCTCGGTCTGTATTGCATCCAGTTCTAAATAATCCTCCAAAATCGCTTGCACGATTCGCGCGTCGTTCAATCGTATACGATAGCTCGTGCGCGGCAGCCCGATCGCGTCCAGGCTGCGCTTTGCAATAGCAATCGCCTCAACATCAGCACGCGGCGACTCGCAACCAACATTGTCGTAATGGAAAACCCGCCCCGACCATGAATACGCCGGTCGTCCGAGCGAGCCGTTCGAAATCTTAAAACGCCGCGCATAATGCACCGACACCGGCATATCGTCGCCAAATTCTTCGTAGCCGTATAGTTTCGCTGTTCGACGCCATGCCGACTCAATATGATGGCGCACACGAACAGATTGCGGGTAGTACAGCTCCTGGCCGCCCACCAAATTGGCTAACGAAGCTTTCATAGGATTTATTATAGCATACTTGACTATATTTTGCAAGCATTTTATATTATGGATACGCTTAATTTTTGTATTAGAAAACACCCTCTAGTTATAGATATCATTGCAGCCTATATTGCTGTACCCACGCGTACATCGCGATTCCAGCCGCTACGCCGACATTAAGGCTGCGCGTACTGCCAAATTGCTCAATCGCAATAGTCCAGGCAGCATACCGCAATAGCTCTTGGCGAATTCCTGAGCGTTCCGCGCCAAATAACAGTACGGCATTTTTTGGTAGTTTCGTGCGGCTCAAAGGCTGCGAACCATCGACATTGTCGATTGCAACCAGTTCTTTGCCCGTAATCGCATATATAAAGTCATCCGCCGCCGCATAGTAGCGTACGTGCAAGTATTTGTCGGTCATCATTGCGCCGCGCTTGTTCCATTGCCGCCGCCCAATAACATGCACGTGCCGCACGCCAAACGCATTCGCGCTGCGCACGATCGTGCCCATATTGAAGTCCCGCTCAACATTATCAATTGCAATCTCTAGTTCCGAACCGTGCGTATCTAGATCGGTGATAATTTGTTCTATCGGTACGCCTTTGTAACGATTGATAACGTTGCGTTGGTCATTAAGCGTTGAAGTCATTCTCTATTATCGCCTATCGCACCTATATAAGCACCGATAATGGCAATATGAGCAATCGCAACCTCGCCAGCTTGAGGCGACTGCAGTTCCTCTGGCCATTTACTAATAGCACTATGAAATGCTCTATTTTAACCATTTCAGTGTCTATATCCGACAAGGCACTGTGCTCTAGCGCTCTCAGCGTTTCAAGAATAAGTTGTGCCGCATCGTGAGGCAGTATGTCTTGCGGCAACTCACTAAATCTACCGTTAGCTCTAATGCCATCTTCGTTCTCCAAGCAGACAGATGTGTTTGCCATCTCCTTCGCAAGCGATGGATTCTGTAAGTTGCTAAAACTCTCCAACATCCTCTGGACATGTGTCATCGAATCAATCACACGAACCCTTTCTCGCTTGTGCTATGGTGCACGAACAGCAAACGCTTGATTACTATAATTGACAACCAATCCATTGTATCACATTATATGATTGACATGAATCTGTACCACTATTTACTTTGCGCCGAAATGCCGGTATAATCAGATCGTAAGAGTCCGGAGCGATTAAAGCTGGTGCACTTTTATATCCATTATGTATGCGGATGTGGCGGAATTGGTAGACGCGCTAGCTTCAGGTGCTAGTGCCAGCAATGGCGTGGAGGTTCAAGTCCTCTCATCCGCACCAAATCGCGCCTAATTTCCGAGTTTTATTC
>CAJPSU010000049.1 GCA_905373345.1 Candidatus Saccharimonadota bacterium | reverse complement strand
GCTTGATATATCGAAGCTATCTGATGGCGCTGCGCGCGGTATGGTTGAAGCGGCGGGCGACAAACATACGGTGTTTATGGATAAAAAAGAAGCCACAGAGTTTCAGGAAAGCTTAAATGGCGATCTTACAGGGATTGGCGCAGAAATCGGCGTACGAAATAACCAGCCAACGGTTTTGCGCGTTATCAATGATTCTCCGGCAGCAAAAGCGGGGCTCCAGAAAGGCGACGTGTTTGTATCAGTGAATGGCGAGTCGATGAACGGTAAAACGGCAGCAGATGTTGCTAGTAAAGTTCGCGGCGATGCCGGCACGACGGTAAAGCTCGCGATGCGGCGCGGCGAGGCGAAGCAAGAATATGCTATCACGCGCGCGCAGGTAAACGACCCAAGCGTGCGCTGGGATGTTATCAATGGTGCCGGTGTGATGACGATCTCTCGGTTTGACGAGCAGACAGGTACATTGGCGCGGCGTGCGGCGCAGGAATTTATCGATAAGCGGGTCAAAGGTGTTGTTCTTGATCTGCGCGATAATGGCGGCGGGTATTTAACGGCGGCGCAGGCGCTTGCCAGCGTGTGGCTGAATGATCAAGTGGTCGTGACAGAGAAGACTGGTGGTAAAGTGGTTGATACGGTGAAAACAGAGCGGCATGCGTTGCTTGGCGATATGAAAACGGTTGTTTTAACGAATGGCAATACGGCTAGCGCGAGTGAAATCGTTGCGGGCGCGCTGCAGGAGTATGGTAAGGCGACGTTGATTGGTGAGAAAACATACGGCAAAGGCACAGTACAGAAAATCGTTAATTTGTCGGACGGGCGTATCCTTAAAGTAACGACGGCGCGCTGGTACACGCCAAAGGGTAAAAATATCACGAAAGAAGGTATCACACCGGATACAACGATTCATATTACGAAGGACGACGCAAATGCTGGAAGAGATACGCAAATGGAGGCAGCTCAGGCAGTATTGGCGCCATAGCACTTGTGCTTATGCTAAACCTGGTATATTATAAAAGCAGGTATGGAAGCAGCGAAGAAAAAGATTTTGTTGGTTGAAGATGATGCGTCGCTCGCTGCGGTGTATCGCGCCCGGCTTGAACTTGAGGGATTTGATATTAAAGAAGTGCATAATGGCGAGGACGCACTGTCGGCGGCAGTATCGTACCGCCCGGATTTGATATTGCTTGACGTGATGATGCCGAAGATTAGCGGGTTTGACGTGCTTGATATCCTTCGCAATACGCCAGATACGACAAATGTCCGTGTTATCATGCTGACAGCGTTAAGACAAAGAGCGGGCAGAGAAGCTTGGCGCGGATGACTATCTCGTAAAATCGCAGGTTGTAATTAGCGATGTCGTGGAGCGGATACGGCATCATCTAAATCTTGAATAGGTCACTAGTAAGCGCACGGCGCGTTGCTGGCTGAGTCCGGGGGAGCTCGGTTGATGTTGACATTATCCTTATGATTTGTTATAATATATAAAGACACATGAACAGACAAACATCTGAACGACCCCGCACTGAAGAAAACCCGCTACAGAATATTTCGTTTATCCCATATGGGCAGACGAGACTTTACGGAGAGTCGTTGTTACGCGTTCGGAACGCGACGAGAATGGCGATCCTATTATGGAGTCTGGTTGGTATGACACAGGATATGGGTATCGCGACACAAACGGCAAGAAAGAGAAAGTCATTCGCTGCCAGAAATTTGTACGCAATGAGAATGGTGAAGTATACACCCTAACGAAGCTCTTTACAGAAGAGAGTCTAAACGAAATACAAGAAGAGTATAGTAAAAGGAAGCGAGAAGAGCAGGAGAAGCAACAGAGACCAGGACTGCCGCGGGAAGTGGGAAGGATAGCGTGTAGCGAGAGCGGAGTCGTCGCCGAGCCAGAGCCGCCTGTGGAAGATTATAACAGTGAAGCCGCTGTCTCCGATGATGAAGCGCAAGACGTATATAGCGACATTGGCGCTGCGAGAGAAGACGATGTTGCTATAGAGCCATTTCGAGAGAATATTGGCAAAGAAATAGAAGTGATAGACAATAGTTTAGATATGATTACGGAATCGACGAACAGCAGCATGGCTATCATACGAAGAATCCAAGAAATGATTCAATCTTTTGCGCGTTACAGTGCGATAAGAGGAGTGCCGTCGTCGCTCCAATCAGAGAAGCAACATTTAGAAGAATTACGTTTTCGTGCTCAGCAGCTTAGCGCAGATGAAGGTGGTCGTACGGCGAGGCGAGAATTAGATACTAGCGGGGAGTCATTAGAGAATGAGGCCAGACGGACTGGCTCTCGTGATAAAGACGTAAGATCTTCGCTCCTTTTGCTAAGGGACAAGGTCAGCGATCTTAGCATGAATGTGAGAAGAAATGATGGAGCTATTCAAAATTTGTGTCATGGGCTAAATATCTTATGCTATAGCATAGACTATAATGACGTATATCGGTATTTATCAGCCTTGAAGGCGGTGGAGGAACGGCTTAACACGGCTTATCGGACAGGTGTATCTATTGATGATCGTGTTGGCGAAGTTCGGAACTATGCACACCAGATTGCAGAGCGTTTTTCCGTTGTGGAGTTTAGCGAGTGACACGGTATCCGATAAAGAAGTAATAAAATAGATATACTGCACAGAATAGGGCAATGACAACTAACAATAGGTTCTCGTTTTAGAGAACCTATTGTTATCATGCTTATTTTTGTGTAGATTATCTACGCTTAAGGCTTACTCTACGACAACTTGTGTGCGCTTGTGTGTACGACCAGTAAACGATCGCTTCTTGACCTTGGCAAAGCTGACAGTACCACTCTTAGTGGCATGAATAGTGAAGTTGCGACTCATATACGTGCCCTTGCCGGCAATTTTTGTTGCACCGGTTTGGCGAACGAGTACTGCACCTGCATGGACTCTTTGCCCGCCGAATCGCTTGACGCCTCGGCGTGCGCCCGCATTGTTGTGGTTGTTCCTGCTTGAACCTGCCGCTTTAACGTGTGACATACGACTCCTTTATGTACTAAAATATAAAAAACAATCTGCTCTATTGTACACCGCCTAGTGGCTGTCGTCAATAGGGGAAGTTATTGTTACTGGGATTAAAGAGGCAGCCGGGTGTATATCAGATTATCGTGTGCTTTCTGTGTTCCGGGCTTTTCGTAAGAATAAGGATTTCGCGGGCGACAACTTGGTTCTCGCGGTAATACAAGAGTTGCTCGGGGCGAATGTGGCGTAAGAGAACGCGTTGATACCCGAGATCTGCGAGATGCTTGATAAGCGGCAGATGAGTGAAATGACCATCACGATTGCGCCAGGCGGGCACGGCGAGGACGAGCGGCGTCGTATCGCCGAGCTGTGAATGAATATTACGTAAAAATGTGGTGATGATATGATTGCAATTGCCGGCGACTTCGTGCAGCTTTTCGGGGCGTGGCGGCGCAGAGAACGGCTGCCCTAGGTAGGATTCGCAGACGACAGCGTTGATAGCGCGTGACGATTTCCACTGAAAAGTGGTAGCGTCTGCTTGCTGCAGGGCGATAACTTCGCCTGTTGTTCGGAATTTTTGGCGTAGCCATGATAGATTCTCGGTCGTGTAATCAATCATTTTTTGGCTCAGATCGGTGCCGATAACAGAATAGCCATTGAGGAGCGCCTCTTGCAATACAGTGCCCGTACCGCAGAAGGAGTCAAGATTGCAGAGCCTGGATGTGTTTTCTGCTGCTGAATCATTGAATTTTCCAGGTAGCCCTGTAAAATTCACCATCATCCGCGCTAGCTTTGGCGGTAGCATACCGACAAATGCATCAGTACGTGGTCGTGCTTGGTCGCGGGCGGCAAGGGCGGAAATATTCTGCGCGCCGATGCTTTCCGCGATGATGACGCGTCCAGATGTGTTACGTACGATAAGCAACTCAACTTTATGTGGCGACAGTCCAAGCTTGTTGTGGTGCGACGCGGCGGTGTTAAGGGCTGGCTCGGTGTTCGGAATGAGCCGCAGGCTAACGCCACGTTGCTGTAGCTGTTTTTTTAACAGAAGTCCGGTTTTCTGTACGTCGCGCGGTGAAATACGAAAACCGTACACACTTATACCAAGTGTTATTTTGTGTGGTATGCCGTACCATTGTTTAGCGTAGCGGTCTACGACTGCGCGTCGTATCGTTTGCCAATTGCCGTTCGCCTGCAAAATGACGCGCCCGGCTTTTAGACTGCCGCCCAAACGATTAAAATCAAACGCATCTGATTCTATAAGCATTGCGCGATCGGAGAACCAGCGCGTACGATCGCCGCCATACAAACGTTCTAGCTCGGTGGCGCCGAGCGCCGGCTGGCGGCCTAATATCGCGATAAACATAGTGTTATTATACACCGTGCGCCGAATAGCTCGTGGTATAATGATGAACGATGACGTCGAAAAAAACCGTAGGGGCAATGAGGTCGCCGCGTGCCATCTTGAGTATCGCGACAGTGGCGGTTTTAGGCATAATTGTCTATGCGTCTCGCCATGAGCTGCAAAAAGCCTGGGAGCTATTTGGGCAGGCAGATGCGCTGCTGCTATTATTGCTTGTGCCGTTTCAAATCATGGTGTATTTTTCGGGCGGCGAGATGATCTTTTCATACTTGCGCGATAAGCGCGACATCCATCATGTGTCGCGGTTTGAGCAAACGCGGATCTCGCTTGAGCTTAATCTCGTTAATCATATTTTTCCGTCGGGCGGCGTGAGCGGCATCTCGTATGCGACGTGGCGCATGCATAAGTTAGGTGTTAGCACATCTCGTTCGACATTCGCGCAGGTCGTACGCTATGTAACAGGATTTTTAGCGTTAGTTTGCTTGCTTGTTTTATCGGTGGTGTTCTTGGCGTTTGACGGCCATGTAAACCGTTATATTGTGGCGTCAAGTTTCGTGCTCGTGTTGGTTGTCGTGGCTTTAACATTTGGAATTGTATATGTTTTTTCGTCGAAGCCTCGTATGCGGGCAACAGCGGCGAATATAACACGCTGCGTAAATCGTACCGTGCGGCTCGCGACGCTTGGCAGAAAGCGGCGGTTGTTAAAGTTTGAGAATGTTGAGCAGTTCTTCGCTGAAATGCAAAGTGATTTTCAGGATATGTGGAATCGCCCGCGGTTACTCGCAAAGCCATTTTTGTGGGGCATTGTCTACACTCTCTTTGATGCAGGCATGTTCTTCCTGGCGTTTCTCGCGCTGGGTACGCCGATCAATCCGGCGATCTTGATGGTTGGATACGGCGTAGCATCGCTTGCGAGCGTCGTTGCGTTTACGCCGGGCGGTGCGGGTGTGTATGAACTGATTATGATTTTTTTCTTAAGTATGGCGGGCGTGCGTTCAGATGCAGCAATTGCAGGTATCGTACTGACGCGCGTTATTTTGCTAGCGGGAACGATTCTGTTTGGGTATATATTCTACCAGCATGCGCTTATCAAATACGGGAAACCACATGACGCCGCGGCTCAGCGTTAGTGATTTTTTAGCGGTTGTCAACCAGTCGCTTGAGGCGGTATTTAGCGCTGTTGAAATAGAAGGTGAAGTTGCGAGCTTCAAGGTAAATCAAAACAAGTGGGTATTTTTCGACCTGAAGGATGAGAATGGCAGCGTGGGCTGCTTTATGTCGGTGTACGGCTTACGTACGCCGATAGCAGACGGTATGAAATTGATTGTGCGTGCTCTGCCGAAGGTGACAGCATGGGGGAAATTTAGCGTGACAGTGCAGTCGTATCGCCCGAGCGGCGAGGGCAGCTTGCG
>CAJPSU010000048.1 GCA_905373345.1 Candidatus Saccharimonadota bacterium | reverse complement strand
GGTCAGCACCCGTCACATTGGTGCTGGCAGCTTGCTTTTCGGCTTCAACCTTAGCGCGCTCCACTGCTAAGCGTGCGGTCTTTTCGTTCTTCACTACAGTGAATATATCGCCAAATTGCGGCAGTTCTTTGAATCCCGTTACAGTGACCGGCGTCGACGGACCAGCCGACTTGATCGTTTCCCCCCTGTAGTTTAGCAGTGTGCGCACTTTACCGCACGACGTGCCCGCCACGAGAAAATGTCCCGGCTTTAGCTGCCCTTGCTCAATAAGCAAATTCACCACCGAACCGCGGCCTTTTTCCATGTGCGCCTCAATCACCAAGCCCTCCGCCGGCACATCAGCGTCGGCTTTCAATTCCTCCATATCGGCAACAAGCAGCACCATGTCGAGAAGTTTATCAAGATTTTCGCCTGTTTTTGCGCTTACCGGCACCATGATTGTATCACCGCCCCATTCCTCCGGATTGAGCTGATATTCGCTTGCCAGCTGTGCTTTTACGCGATCAACATTCGCGCCCTCTTTGTCGATCTTGTTGATTGCAACAACTATTTTCGCATTGGCGCTACGGGCGAATTTAATCGCCTCAACCGTCTGCGGCATCACGCCGTCATCTGCCGCCACCACGATAATTACAACATCCGTAAGCGCCGCGCCGTGTTGGCGAAGTGCTGCAAACGCTTCGTGCCCTGGCGTATCAAGCAAAGTGATCGTACGACCATTCCGCCGCGTCTGGTATGCGCTAATATGCTGCGTAATACCGCCCGCTTCACCTTCAACTACTTTCGTATCAAGAATTGCGTCAAGTAACGTCGTCTTTCCGTGATCAACGTGTCCCATTACGGCAACGATCGGCGGGCGTACCGACGCATTTGCCGATGGTTTATGTAATCGTTGCACGGGCGACGAATCAACTTTTTTACGCCGCAGCTCAACATCCAGCTTTAACTCGTCAACGATAATTTCTGCCGTCTCAAAATCAATGCGCTGATTGATCGTCGCCACGATACCATTCTTGAATAATTCACCGACGAGCTGCGCAACTGGCAAATTGAGCGTTTCAGCGAGCTCTCCTACGGTAATTGAATCAGCAATCATCAATACTTTTTCGGATTTGCCCATTTCTTGCTCCTTTCTGCCCGCACCTCGCCGGGACAATTATCCATGAATAATTACATGGGTGCTATTTCTTTTTCTTATCAGTCAGCGTCAAGCTAACTTTGCGGCCTTCTTTGTCAATATCCAAGATGACAAATTCTTTGCGCGCATTGAGCGTAAACACCTTCTCCGGGTCAACATCATTACCACCGCCAATCTCCGAAACATGAACCAACGCCTCAACTGCCGGACTAATCTGCACAAATGCCCCAAACGGCGTAATGCGCGTAACCGTACCCTCGACTTTATCGCCTTTCTTAAATTTATCAACCTCATCAAGCCACGGGTCTTTCGTCAGTTGCTTCATACTTAAACTCAGGCGCTCTTTGTCAATCGAAATAATCTTCGCCTCAACGCTTTGTCCGACTTTCACATAGTCAGACGTATTATTAACGCGCTCCCAGCTGATTTCCGAAATGTGAATCAAGCCCTCAATGCCATCAACATTCACGAATGCGCCAAAATCAACCACGCCCGTGACCACGCCCGTTACCGTATCGCCAACTTTGAGTTTCTCAAACCGCTCCGCTAGACCGTCCTTGATCGCCTCTTTTTCCGAGAAAATTAGCTTGTTTGCTTTGCGGTCGCAATCTAGGATGCGAACTCGAATCGTTTGTCCAACTAACGCATTCAACCGCGACAAGATTTCATCTTTATCAGCGCTGCCAACGCGCGGATAATGCTCCGCCGACAACTGTGACACCGGCAAGAAACCGCGCACGCCTTCGTATTCTACCAGCAAGCCGCCGCGGTTTGCGTCGTGCGGCGTCACTTCAATGATTTCGCCAGCGTCCATCTTTGCCTGAACTTCTTCCCAGCCGCGGTCTTTCGCTGCTTTACGCAGGCTCAAAAGACTATAGCCGTTTTCGAGTTCTGTATCAACGACGCTTGCCGCAACTTCATCGCCAACCGCTAGCTGCCGGCCAAAGCCAACTTCGCGGCGCGGCACGAAACCAACGCCATGCGCGCCCAAATCAATCAATACTTCGTGTTTTCGCACGCTTAGCACGTGCCCGGTAACCATTTCGCCTGCAACAAGCTGTTTTCCGCCGTCGCCGCTCAAAAGGTCGTCCATTGTAATCGTGGCTTTTGCCATAAATACTCGTTATTAGCCGCCATCTATCATAGAAAGCCGCCAATACTCCTTTCTTAACGTTAATATTCTCTGAAGACACACTAAAATAGCTATGCCATCAACTACGCTTTAGTATAGCGTATTTCACCCCTAGTGTCTAGATAAGCCGCTGTGAGCGAATATACGCCATACCGACGCCCAATAGAATGACGCCGGCAACCGCCGCAATAACCGCCTCGCCAGGACCAGTTGCTGGTAATTGGTTCGCTGCCGGCGCAGTCGACGTGTGCGGCAGCCCGGAGTTTGGCGACGTACTTGTTGTCGGCGTTGTTGCTGGCGTCGCGTTCGCTTGATTGCTCGGCTGAGTCTGAGTTGGCGCTGGCGCCGGTGTCGTCGTTGTACCCGCCTTTGCATCAGTCTTTTGCTCAGTCTTTACTTCGGTCGGCTTTTTATCCTCAGTTTTTTTGCTATCAGCCTTATTCTTATCCGCCTGCTGCTTCAAGACAGTATCAACTGAGTCTTTTTTATTGCTTGCTTTATCGTCTGGCGTTGCTGTACTTGAATTTTTCGCCTCTTCCTTCTTGTTCGTATCCGCCGCGTCGGTCTTCGCTGCTTCATCGGTCTTAGCTGTTTGCACAGTATCGCTTGTTGATGTTGCACCGTGGCGCATCACATAGACGCCGCCGGCAAGCGCTGTCGTTAGTAGCGCGCCAACCAGCACATATCCGATAATTGCTCCTTTTTCCTTCTGATGCGCCATCGCCATCTCCTTTCCGAAAAAACTCCTTTCGTTTATTATACCATCTTTTCTACATAAAAATCAACTGTGTTATGCTAGATATATGATAATTACGATTGATACTGGTGGGACAAAAACGCTCGTCGCCTCGTTTGCAGACAACGGCAGAATGGGCGACTCGATCAAATTCCCCACGCCAAAAGAACCAGCCCAGTACACTGCAGAACTAAAACGAATTATACGCGAACGCTACACGGACAAAAAAGTCGACGTTATCGTCGTTGCACTGCCAGGAATCATTCGTAATGGCACTGCTGTTTGGTGTCAAAATCTCGGTTGGGCAAACTTTAGCGCGCATACGGCGCTCAAGAATCTCTTACCAGGCGTTCCTGTACTTATTGAGAATGACGCTAATCTCGCTGGACTATCGGAAACGCGTGCACTGCGCAGTATTCCCCGATCATCGCTCTACGTTACGATCAGCACCGGTATCGGGAGCGGCATCTGCACGAATGGTTATATTGACCCCGGCTTGCGCTATAGTGAGGCTGGGCGAGCACTCGTTGAATACAAAGGAAAGGTTCGGCAGTGGGAAAGCTTCGCTTCGGGGCGCGCTATCGTCCGCGATTACAAAAAATTCGCCCGCGACATTAAAAATAAACGTACATGGCGACAAATCGCCGGGCGCATGTCGCACGGATTTTTAGCAGTCGTCCCTATCGTACAGCCCGACGTTATTATTATCGGCGGCAGCGTCGGTACATACTTTGAACGCTACGGCGAGTTTCTGTCCGAAATATTAACCGACCATTTGCCACCGCACATTCCTTGCCCAAAGATTGTGCAAGCAAAGCACCCTGAAGAAGCAGTTGTGTACGGATGCTATTACTATGGAAAAGATTACTTGGCTCTTGCCAAAACTGCACACTAAAGCAGCAGACATACCACACTTACAACACCTCACCATCACTCCAGGCGAGGTGTTTTGCTGGAATCATACTGCTTGTGCTATTACATATGATGCGTCGGCTGAATATGCCGAAGCACAGCTTTTACATGAATTCGGACACGCACTGCTAAACCATAAGCAATATCTACGAGATATTGAGCTGCTCGCCATGGAACGCGCCGCGTGGGATCAGGCAATCACATTAGCCCACGAATTTAATGTTCAGATACACGAAGGCTGTATTGAAGAAGCACTTGATACCTACCGCGATTGGCTCCATGCACGATCACTTTGCCCTCACTGCGCTGCAACGGGCGTACAAACCAAACGTCACCACTATCAATGCCTTGCCTGTCTACATACATGGCGCGTTAATGATGCACGCACATGTCAGCTACGACGCTATCGCGCAACGAAAAATACCCCATAGGTTTCCGGGGTATTTTTCATACAAGTGATATGTATTTACGCCGCAAGCGTCGCGTCGTCTTGCGCTACATTCTTGCTTTTACCGCGCCGCGAAATACGACCGCCCTTTGCGCCAGCGATACGCGCCAACGCCGGATTTGCCGCGAAGCCGCCCGTACGTCCGTTGCGACCGCCCTTTGCGCCAATTTTCGCGTAGAAATTAGGGTCTTTTGCTAAGTTTTTCTGTGCTGCTTTTTTGCCGCCTGCCTTTGTTCCTGCCATATAGCTAATCCTCCCTGCCCTGTAGGCAATATATTAAAAAGGGTCCCGGGAATCTCTTCACAAAAGATTACCAAAACCCTCTCTTTACCTCACATATGTTATATGTATAATTTAATTTTAGCACAAACACTTCAAACTGTCAATGGTTACAGAACACAAAATTATGATATAAAAACTATTGCACTTATGCATCCGGTGCGATATTATAGATATGCACCTGTTTGAATCTTATCAAAAACCATAAGGTTCACCACAACAATTCTCGTTTTCTGCGAGATTCGAGAATGATACAGTAAGCCCCTTTCGGGCTTACTTTTGGTTTACACGACGACTTAAATTAATCTCACTGCAGCTTAAAAAGAGTCGTCTTTATAGTTAGCGAGCAAATTTCCGATATTTAAGAGACCTAATGACTCACCAAATCCGGATTCTGCTTAAATTAAATAGTTTATAAATCATGTATAGTTTTTCTCTGAATTAGTTAATTTTCTATATCTTGCGACAGTAGATAATCACGCCAACCAAAAAAGACCACCCTATTCGGATGGTCTTTTTATAATTCGGCACCGTGCTAGTTTCCCACTTTCGCAGTATAATCGCCGCTGGGGAGCTTAACTTCTGTGTTCGGAATGAGAACAGGTGTTTCCTCCTCGCCATGGGCACCGAAGAAAGGGGTTTAAAGCGCTTGGTCCCAGTATAGCTTCGCTGGTGGGCCAAACCCCTTACTTCGATGTCCGTTTTTTCTAGCCGGTTTGTAAAAGATTGACAGTGGTGCTTATGAACACCAATTACTAGTTAAGTCTACCTTACCTACGCTACAAATGCAAGCATTTGCGCCGTAGATAAGGACATAAAAAGGCAATGGGACTATTAGTATGCTTCGGCTCCATGTGTTACCACACTTCCACCTTGCACCTATCAAACAGATAGTCTCTCTGTGTCCTCATAGGGAAATCTTATCTTGAGGTCAGTTTCGCGCTTAATATGCTTTCAGCGCTTATCTGATCCGTACATAGCTACCGGACAATGCAGCAGGTGGCTACAATCCGTACACCAGAGGTACGTCCACCCCGGTCCTCTCGTACTAGGGGCAGATCCTCTCAAATTTCCTAACGTCCATACCGGATATAAACCGAACTGTCTCACGACGTTCTGAACCCAGCTCGCGTACCACTT
>CAJPSU010000047.1 GCA_905373345.1 Candidatus Saccharimonadota bacterium | reverse complement strand
GCTCGACGCAGCTGCTTGCTCGGGCGGGCGTCGGAATCCCGAAAACGGTGTTTAGCCGCAACTCGACCGATATCGACGATTTGCTTGAGAAGCTTGGCGGTACGCCGGTGATTATCAAATTAGCGCGCGGCACGCATGGCAACGGCGTCGTGCTTGCGGAGAGCAAGAAGGCGGCAAAATCGGTGCTGCAGGCATTTTATCTTACAAATGAAGACGGCACAAACGTATTGCTGCAAGAGTTTGTGAAGGAATCGGCGGGAACGGATATCCGCGCGTTTGTTGTCGGCAGCCGCGTCGTGGCGAGCATGCGGCGCCAGAGCTTGGATGATGATTTCCGCAGTAACTTGCACAAGGGCGGCGCCGGTACAGCAACTAAATTAACCGATGAAGAGCGTAAAATGTGCGTGAAAGCGGCACGGGCGATGAACCTGACTGTTGCCGGCGTTGATTTCATGCGTTCGGCGCGCGGACCGCTGGTGCTGGAGGTAAATGCTAGCCCAGGCTTCGGCATTGAAAAAATTACAGGGCGCGACGTGGCGACACCGATCATTGAATACATTGAGCGTAACGCCAAGCGGCGGCCGAGAAAAGACAAGGTCGGAGCGTAACGGCTGGCGCAATGCGCATGCTGCGGAAAAGAATGGACGGGAATTTATGAAACAACGCAGCAGTCTTTTAATGCTAATACGCCAACTTGGTCTTGTGATGATTGATTTGCCTGAAGCATGGCATTGCTCATGCTAAAATAGCAATATGACCTATCTCATCATTCTGGGAGTTTATCTCGCGATTTTATTTGCGGCAGCATGGCTGAGTCGGCGAAATTTAGGCGTGCCGACATTAGCGCTCGCGTCAGGTGCATTGCTTGCGGATGCGTGGGCGAACAGTTTAGCGCCGGTCGTGGCGCAAGCGGGGCTTGTTTTGACGAAGCCGCCGCTGACAAGCGTGGTGGCGGCGGTGTTGACGCTGTTGCCGGCGCTCATCGTGATGGTGCGGGCGGGACGCGCGTCGTCTCGGTGGCATAGCGTTACGGGAGCGCTTGTCTTTGCAGTTTTTGCGGTTATGCTGACGTACGGCGCATTTCGCGCTGCGGTCGAGATGGACGATGCAAGTCGGCAGTACGCAGCATATATTATGCAGTATCGCCATACAATTATCACAGCGTGCATTGTCTGTGCAGTCATGGAAATTAGTTTTCGCCGTCAACCGCATGCGAGTGCGGCGGATAAAAAGAAGAAATAGAGCGAAGCAGCGAACGTAGACGCTGCGGTTTCGCAGAATTTTTATTGCGTGATAATAAAAACCCACTTCTACGAAGTGGATATGTTTCAAAAAGTATGGAGGGTCCAGTGAGGCTTGAACTCACGACACCCTGCTTAAAAGGCAGGTGCTCTAACCAGCTGAGCTATGGACCCGAACGATTCGTATTATACCGCTTGTCGGCGGGTGAGTCAAGCTGTGGTACTATCGGGATATGAATTGGCTGCGCGAGCGGATTCATTTGATGTGGCATGTCGCGGCGCTGTGCTACGGTGCAGTTATTGGCGTCGCGGCGGCTCAGTGGATTCGGGCAGATATTCCCGGGTGGATCGCTGGGCTGGCGGCGCTCGCCATTTTCGCAGTTATTATCAAAACGCCGCAGCGGTATATGATTGTGCTAGCGGTAGCGGCAGGCGCGTGCGTAGGGCTGGTGCGCGGGTCGGGCGATCAAGCGCAGCTCGCAGTATACGAGCCGCTCATTGGCCGCCAAGTAGTGCTGTCTGGCACAGTGAAAGACGACGCCGACGTAGCGGCCGGCGGCGGTTTGCGCTTGCAAATTATTGATGTAGCGTTGGGCGAGCGGTCGCTGCCCGGGCAGATTTGGGTGGCAATCGCGAAGCCGGACAATATCAAGCGCGGCGATCGGCTGAGGCTTAGCGGTACGCTGCGCGCTGGGTTTGGCAACTATGCAGCGTCGCTGGCGCGGGCGTCAGTGCTCAAAATTAAGCGCGTGCCGGGCGGCGATCCGGCGCTAGAATTGCGCGATGGTTTTGCGGCGCAGGTGCGGCGGGCAATTCGCGAGCCGGAAGCAAGCCTCGGTATCGGCTTTTTGCTGGGCAAAAAGAGCGAGCTGCCGCCGCAATTGTTAGAAGCGCTGAAAATCGCCGGGCTGACGCATATCATCGTGGCGAGCGGCTATAATTTAACAATTTTAGTGCGCTTAGCGCGGCGTTTGTTTGCGAAAGTGTCGAAGTTTTTGGCAATGTTTGCAAGCGCGGGGTTAATTGGCGGATTTATGGCGGTGACCGGTCTCAGCCCGAGCATGACGCGCGCCGGCCTCGTGACGGGGTTAAGTTTGTGGGCGTGGTATTACGGTCGTAAATTTCATCCGGTCGTACTGCTTGGCGTGGCGCTCGCAATAACAACGCTATGGAATCCGAGCTACGCGTGGGGAGATGTCGGCTGGCAATTGAGTTTTGCGGCGTTTGCGGGCGTTATCATCGTTGCGCCGATTATGACGGCGTACTTTTTCGGTCGGCAGACTGCGCCGGCGATCGGGCAAATTTTACTGGAAACGTTGGCGGCGCAATTAGTAACCGCGCCTGTTTTGCTGGCGGCATTCGGGCAAATTAGCGTGATTTCGCTTCTTGCAAATTTACTCATCGTGCCGTTTATCCCATTCACAATGGTGCTGGCGGCGGGCGCGGGCGTTGGCGCGATGGTTGCACCCGGCTTGGCGGCAGTATTGGGGTATCCGGCGCAATTCGTACTGTCGTGTATGATAGCGGCGACCTACTGGTGCGCCGAACAGCCGTGGGCACAAATCACACAGCAGGTTGGCTGGGTTGGCGCTGCGGCGTGGTATGTGGTGTTGCTCGCGGCAGTGGGGCATATGAAACGCGCGAGCGGCTACAGATTGCGCGACGCGTCGGTAGTAGAATAGTGCGCTGCTATCTGTTATAATCGTAATAAATTGTGATGTAATTAAAACAAAGGAGTCGGTATGTCAGGACACAGCAAATGGGCGACGACGCATCGCCAGAAAGCGATTGTTGATGCTAAGCGCGGCGCTATTTTCACGAAAATCGGTAATCAAATCGCGATTGCGGCGCGCGGCGGTACCGATCCGGCGACGAACTCAGCGCTAGCAATGGCGATCGAAAAAGCAAAAGCCGCTAATATGCCAAATGCCAACATCCAGCGTGCGATTGACCGCGTGAACGATAAAAATGCGGCAGCGCTTGAAGAAGTGACGTATGAGGCGTACGGTCCGGGTGGTGTCGGTATTATCGTTGAAGCAGCGACTGACAATAAAAATCGCACGTATCCGGAGATTCGTACCGCGTTGACCAAAAACGGCGGCACGATGGCAGATGCCGGCAGCGTGATGTTCCAGTTTACGCGCAAAGGCGTGATTCGCGTGGCAGCCACTGGCGAGGATGCACTATTGCAAGTACTTGATGCCGGCGCGGAAGACGCGGTTGAAGAAGGCGGCGGGCTGACTGTTTACACCGACATGAAAGATTTAGCAAAAGTCCGCGCAGCGCTCGTACAGGCCGGGCTGAATGTTGAAGATGCTGAATTGCAATATGTTGCTAATAACGACGTGCCGGTTGGCGATATGGAGACTGCGCGCAAACTGATGAAGGTGCTCGACGCAGTCGAAGAGCTGGACGACGTCACGAACGTCCATACAAACGCAGACATTACAGTTGACATTGACGAGTAGTTTGCGCGCCGTAATACGCTTTGGTATACTTTACGTATTAAGCGTAAGTAAGGAGATGAGCATGAATGTAATGCGACGCGGACTACTTATGATACTGATTGCTGGACTGGTGTTTCCTGCGCCAGCAGCACTGGCGGTTAATGCGCCGCCTGACAATACGGAAAGTTCGGCAGCCGAACACGCAGCGGCGCAGCCGGAAACAGCCGCCGAATCTGCGGTTGTGAAGCCTGATGCAACTTCGGTAGCGCAAGCTCAACCTGTTGCGGCAGCTGAATCTGAGCCGCCGGCAACGCCGCCAGCTGCGTCATCTGCGCCGGAAACTTCTCCTGCGCCCGCAGCTCCTGCGTCTGTAGCGCAAACTGCCGCACCGCAAGCAGATGCAGATGCGTTGACGCCGCCATCGGCTCAAGCTGCTGCCGCTGATTCATCTACAATCCCGCCGCCAAAGGTTCTCATCTCGAAAGTAAAAATTGGTCCTGGCGCGGAAGAGTTTGTTGAATTGTATAATGCGGGCAACGAGGCGGTAAATCTGAAAGGTTGGCGGCTGCAATTCCTGAAAGAAGGTTTTACGGGCGGCATACGCGAACAGACGCGGATTTTGAAAGATTTTGGCGATGCAGCACTGAAGCCCGGAGAATTTTATGCAGTGCGACACAGTAAAAATGAAGCACTCTCTGAAATTCGCGAAGTATTTGACGATAGTTATAAAAGCGGCTCGCTTGCTGCAAATGGTTCAGTGCGGCTCGTGACGGCAGCGGGCGGAGCGGCGGACTTGATCGGATGGAATAAAGCGGCAGCGTTTGAAAAATTTGCCGCAAAGATTGATTCAAAAAAGCAAAATGTTTTGCAGCGCTGCATAGGCGCTAATGTCGTGCGTGATAGTGATAATAACGCGGATGATTTCACTGCCGGAAATGAATTTTCACTTGGACAATTTATCAACTGTGCGGCGCCGGAGCCGCCTAACCCGCCGCAGCCGAGCCAGCCTAGCGATCAATCGCCGCCCGATAATCCGCACGAACCGACAGTACCACCTAACGCTTGCGCTAACATAAAACTAACCGAAATCGGCGCTAATCTCGACGATCAATTTATTGAAATCTATAACGCGGGCGATGCAGTAGCTAATCTAAACGGCTGCAAGCTAACGACAAGCAGCAATAAAAAGCAATATGGATTTGGCGACAGTGAGCTTGCGGCGCATGATTTTTTGACAGTAAACGTAAAAGAAGCCGGCTTAAAGCTTGGCAAAACGACCGGCACAGTGCGAATATTGAGTAGCAGCGGCGAAACGGTCGACGAAATCTACTACGAAAAATTACCAAAAAATACGTCGTGGAGTTTGGTTGATGATGATTGGATGGCGACGTACGCATTCACGCCCGGGCGCGGCAATGTCGCGGAATTGTGGCTGCCGTGTCCTATCGGAAAAATTCGCAACGAACTGACGGGAAAATGCGTTAAAGAAAAGCAAACGCCAGTTGAGCGCGAGCTGCAGCCTTGCCAACCGTGGCAATACCGCAATCCTGAAACTGGTCGTTGTAAAAATTACGCGAAAGTTGCAACGGTAAAGCCGTGTAAAGACGGACAATACCGCAGCGAAGAAACGGGTCGTTGCCGTTCAATCGCGGCAGCAGCGGCAAAAGTACTTAAGCCGTGCCGCGACGATCAGTTCCGCGACCCGAAAACTGGGCGCTGCAAAAAAATCGCGAGCGCCGACAAAACGCCGAAACCATGCAAAGACGGCTGGGAGCGCAATCCTGAGACAAACCGCTGCCGCAAGAAGAAATCAGAAAGCGTAAAGTTAACATCGTACCCTGTTGAGTCAGACACGGCAGCTGCGTCAAGTTATGCGATGTGGTGGGCGGTCGGCGGCATCACGGCGGCAGGCTCGGGCTATGCCGGCTGGGAGTGGCGGCGCGAAATTACACGATTATTCCGGCGCATACGCTTGCCGTGGCAAAAATAACACCATGCGTATTATTGGTATTGATCCTGGTACAGGGATTCTCGGATTTGGTGTGGTCGACATTGTGGGCGGACGTGTAACGTTGGTGACGGCGGGTGTGGTGACGACGCCGGCGTA
>CAJPSU010000046.1 GCA_905373345.1 Candidatus Saccharimonadota bacterium | reverse complement strand
CAGCCGATACCATCTATGGCACATTTGTCCTTTGGTTCTTCGCCGCCACTACTGGGCGGTTCTTCGCCAGGGGTCACTCCTGTAGCTGCTGTGGCAGTCTCTGCTCCATAGTGACAGGCGGCATTCTGTGCTTTTTTTTCCTCCGCCGCACTAGAAGTTGCTCCCGACGGTGGGGCGGGATAGGTTTTGTCACAGTAGCCAGCTGTTCCTTTATTATTGAAGCCATCAACGCAAGCCGCATTTTCTTTCTTTTTTTTATCGGGATCGTACCTATCATCACAGGTACCTGCAGTACCGGATATGGCGGATCCGCCCCCTGAGCCACCTGGCGCCATGTCTCGTACGTACTTTAAATATGCCTTAACCCAGTCATTGCTTGGATCGCTCAGAGTCTCGGCGATTTTTCTGCAAGAGAAAGTAATTCGGCTGACTTCACTAGTACTATCTATATTATTCCACATATCTATCTCGTCGTCTGGCTTATCTAAGGTAATTAGATGTACTTTTGGCTCGCTCTCTTTCCGCGGATCGCCTACGACTGTGATAAAATTATCGCCTTCAGCTTTGTCTTCTTTCTTTACTTTCTCACCTAAGACTCCTTTATCTTCTTTCAGTGTGCATAGATCGTTGAACATGGTAAAACTTATATAGTACCTGCTAACATCTGTCATAGCAAACATTGTGCTAAATTCTAGGGCAAGACTTCCAAACCCAATGTCTCCTCTTTTCGCGCTTCCATCGCATAATTTCTTGTCTATGTATTTGTCGCCTAAGTTCCGGCTTGCATCGCACGTAACCGACAGAACAGATTCACCCTCATAGCCTAGTGCGTGAAACATTTCTAATACCGACTGAACGCTAAATGACGTGCAGTTAATCACAGTATCTTTGTTTGGGTAGCTCCCACCTCCATAACCTGTCGTGGCTGTATTCGCCTTAGTATCTCTCAGCACATCTACCAGAGCATTTACTTTCTCTGCTTCATAAGTGCCATTTCTCTTAGATAGACAAACACTAAGAATGCTGGCAACCTCATGTCTCTTCACGGAATGCTTAGTTCCCCCGGGTGCATATATATTGGGCAGCTTTGGTCCCGCGCTAGCACGTTTAGATAGGGGGCATGTAAAAGGTAGTACTATGGCGAGTAAAACAACAAGAAATAGTGTGCCCTTCTTCATACTATGAATATAGCAGGCTTGAATGATAAATACTAGCGTTTTGAGCTAGTATTTATCATTCAAGGACATCTATTCACCCCATTTGCATGGTTCCGGGTGATAGTCAAGAGCCATACCTTCCTTATTGTAATCGCAAGCTATAAACCATCCGTCTGTTGTTTTTTTGTCTATTTGATCTATAGTGGTCGATTGATATACATATTCAAGTGCTGGATACAACTCGGGCAAATCTTGTGTATGACATTGCTCTCGAAATGCAAACGTTCCTATTATTTCGTAAACACCTGTCTTACTTACTCTAGGGTTGCTTGCGCCATGGTAAGACGAATAGGGCAGATATTTATAGAATATTTTCTGGTCAGTTTTATCTTCGCCTGAAAGCTCTTTCATTTCCTGCAGGTAGCTCTGGCATGTTTTACTTGATGGATCGCTGCAGGTTGCTATAATAAGTTTTTCTGCCATATCCTTTGAGGCTATATCTTTTGCATCGCGATTCATTAGCATGGCCATAGTTATTTGTGCGGATGTACGATACCTCACTTCTCGTAAAAGATTTCGAACCGGAAAGGAATTATAATCTACGCCATACACTGGCTTTGGAGGGTCATTAGTTGACTCATCAATAACAAATTTAGGATCCCATGGGTAGTTGAGCGTATCCTTGCCTGAGGCTCCTAGGACATAACTCTCAATATCTTTGATGTATGTTTTGTACAGTACATCGGCAATAATACCGCGCTCTGCTAGACTAAGTTTAGAGAATTCCTGAGCGGACATTCGGTTGTAGGCGTAGACTTTTTTCTGCTGCTCTAACGTTAACACGTTTTCGAAATAGTTTGTATCATCGAATTTTGGTAAATTTATTTTGTTTTGTGCTTCAGTTTCATTGGCGCTTGGGCTGGAGTTGTTGTCCGCTTCGGGCACCGTTGCCGTCGGATCAAGAACGGGGCTTTTTTCAGAGCCGCAGGCGGATAACAAAAAAGCGCTCATGGCGCCCAACCCTAATCCTTCTAATGCCTTCCTCCGTGATATCGTCCGCCCTTCTTCTAATCCTGCTACTTCTGCCGCCCTTGGAACAAACAGGTTGCCTCGATCCCTCATAAAGCTTCAATCTCCTCCCGTGAGATTAGTGGTTTATGATAACAATTGTACCGCGTAATCTGATACAACTATATCTATAAACCACTTTTCTACAAAAGTCAATACTTTCGTATCATCTCAATACTTATATTTTTCAGTCTTCTTCTTTAGAGACAAATAAACTGCCGGGTTTTACGCGCAAGAGGCGCTATAGTTTGTATAGGTTGTCTTCTTTTTGTATGAGCAGCCTATCTTGAGCGCTGGCAGTACCGTCGCGGAGGTGTTTACGCGCCTCGCGCAGCTTGCGGCGGCGCTCGACATCAGCCCTGCCTTGGGTGCTTGTGTTGTATTCGGTGACGCCGCGGCGTAGCTGGTTGAGCGCTTGTCCGCTAGCAAGCTTGCTGAGGTTCTCATTCGCCTCAATCTCGTCGTGAGCTTCAATTAAGTCGCTGTAACGTACGCGGAACATATCGCGGATGTTTTGCTCAACGTCCATTAGGCGCGCGTTATCGTAGCCCTTAGTGTCGCGGAGGTAATCCAGATACGAGTTAACTAGGTTTTGCCAATCGCTGCCATTCTGGCTGTAATCTTGGAATACCTTATGCAGATGCGCAATACCGCCGTCGCTTGATCCTGCTAACTTTTCTGACTTGAGCCGTCCTTCCATGATTTCTCGGAATGAGTGGAAATCAACACTGCCTTTAGTGACCAAGCCGCGACTCATTAGGTCGATTGTGACATCATTCGCCCATGGTTCTAGAGCGCCAAAGCCATTCGCCATGAGCTCGCGTGTGATAAATCCAGCCCAGCCACTGTTTGCCGCACCATCTGCGCCGCTAAACGAAAGATCAAGTTTTTGCCCGCGCGATCCGTTCTTTGCTATCCATGAGATAGCAGCGGTTTTTACGGCGTCGTCATTAAAGTTAAAGGTGATCGTGTTACCGTTCTTGGTGCGCGTAACAGTTGCATCTTTGGTGGTGGCAAGCGCATGATAGTCGTTTGAACTGAGGTCAAAATGCTTCATGAGCGTGAATGCTGCAGCCGATTCAGTTTCTTGGTCTTTGGCATGCTGCGCTTGGGCGCGTGCAAGCATCATGTTATTTGAGCCAACGCCGGTTGCGTAGGTGTGGAGATCAATACTGCCGTCTATCTTGCGCTGGCTGAGCACGATCGGCTGGCCGTTGGCGTCATTAACAATATTGCCGCCCGCATCCTTCTGGTACACTTTACCGTTGCTAAGTAGTTCGGTATTTATCTTGGCGTTGAGTACGCGTGTCGCTTCAGCTTCGCGGCCAGCACTGGCAGATACGATCTGGGCAGCATCAAAGGCGCGTTGTTTGAGCTGCGACTCAACTGCCGCGTTGAGGCGCGACCCAACGATTTGTCCCTGGACGTTTGCCTTTAAGTCCTTATAGATTGCTTCAACTTGCGATTTCTTGGCGGCAGCTTCGTCGGTACGTACGCGGAGCGTCATTTCTTGCTCTTGGTTTCCTGGATCGCGCAGATTTAACTCATGCCAGCTCGTTTCCAGATCCTGTTCTGTAATTTGTTTTGCGCGTTCGGCGGTTCGGCGTGCTTTGTCGACCTGACGCCCAATGTGGGTCGCATTGAATTCGGCTTGCACGTTTGTCTTGTCGATTTCGGCTGTTTGCTGGCGCGCAATGATGTCTTTATTGACACGATCAAATCTGTTATCAATCTCAGTTTTTTGTATTGCCGCTGAGCGTGTTCGTCGCTCAAGCGAGAAACCATGGTCTGTGTTATAAAATGCGTTATCAATTTCGGACTTGCGTGCCGTTTCGTTGCCTTCTATGTTGCGCGCCGAGCTGCTGCCGAAGCGTTTGTTGTCCCAATCGGTAGCGTTGTTATTCGCCATTGATTCATAGGCAGTAGTTAGCGCTTGCTGGCGTACCTTTTTGTGGTGCCGGCGGCGAATCGCGTTGTTCATGTGGCTGTTCGGGTTTGTCTTACTCGTATGGAAGCGATTGAGTCCATCCGCGGTGCGCTCGGCGGCTTTTTTCAGTTTTGCCGATCGGCGCGTTAGTGCGTTGTTAGTTAAGCGGCCGTTCTTTTTGTCAATAAGCGGTGCGCCGGCGCGGTTTTTGGCGGCCTGATATTTGGCGCGGTCTTGCGCCCAGTTGCGCGTGCGGTCGACGAGCCCGCGGCTTGGGTCGTTTACGATGCCGGCGATCTTGCCGAGCAAGTTGCCGCTAATACGGATCAGGAATGGCGTCACAGCGATTGGTGCTATTTGTACTGCCATACCGATGATGATTTGAATTGGCGAGTCGCCGGCGTTTACGACGATAGCATAGCCGGCGAGCTGGGCGGCGCCGAATACGAACGATACAAGCGGAAACATCAAAAGCATTGTCAAGAATAAATCTTTCCATTTGTCGAAGTACTTGTTCGTGCTCGGCAAGATGTATGCGACAAATGCTAATGGCGCGATCAGGATACTAAGCGTGATAAGCGCTTGCCGCGCCGCAAGAATAATAACCGCAACCGTTGCTGCTAGCAGCGCGCCGACGAGCGCCGGAACGAGCAGCGTAAGCGACGCGCTGACGCCGCCATTTGCAGCAATTGTCGCGCCGAGAATACCTCCGCCGGTGAGAGCTACTCCTGTCAGCTTACTCCAGCCGAGATCCGTCCCCATTTTGTCGTAGCCGGATAAACTTTTTCGTACGGCGGTGAACATATCTTGTACACTTGTACCGAGGAGGTTTGATATGTCAATCGCTAAGCCGGCAATCCAGTACGATGCGTTGACGAGAATCGCGGCAACAATTAGGCGCGGCAGCATAACCTTGAGGCCGTAGCTGCTGATACCGAAATTTGTCACTTGAGAATATACGATGATCAAAAATGCGATAATAAAACAGATGTTAGCGAGGTCGCGCACTTTTTCCCAGATCTCGTACACGGGATTGTCGTGTGTATTAGTACTCAGGGCGCGCACGGTCAAAAAGTTGCGCAAGATATCCATAATCTTGTCCATGAAGTCTGCCAAAAAGGTCATCACGGGACAGACAAACCAGCCGACCTGAAGCAATTTGCAGGTTCCAGTGTTATTGACCTCGCCTGTTTCGATTGAAACGTTTTTGATTTCGGATTGCGAGGTGGGATCATATACGCCATTTTTGAGCGTGTAGGTAACGGCTTTTCCGGAAGTTGCTTTCGTTGCGTCGCCATCGGTGAGAATGAGATGCAACGTGTTTTGCGAGTCAATGAACTGGTAGCCGTCAAAGTCTCCTGAGCTTGCGATTGGCAGCCCTTTCGTCTTCTCGTCTGAGGTAAACGACTCTTTATTGATGCGCGAATAATTGTTGCCCTCGTACGACAGCGCGTTGCCGTCTTTATCGCGCGTTGCATCGGCGGCGTAGGCGATTTGAGAAAATGTGGCGGTAACGACAAATATAGCCATCATTACGGATGTGGCTAATAACGAAAAACGACGCCAGGATATGTGCCCTCGCGTGATATGTCTCCACAAATCCCACATAACTCCTTTATGTTAACACTTTTATGCTAAAAAGTCAATTATATGGGCTTGAATTCCCACTCAAAAAGCAACTCCCCATAGCCAACTTGAAGAGCCATAGGA
>CAJPSU010000045.1 GCA_905373345.1 Candidatus Saccharimonadota bacterium | reverse complement strand
GTCTTCAGGTCGTCTTCGGACAATTCTTTTGCTTCTTTCATGCGCTTCGCCTCTTTTAGGCCTTCCTGGCGAACATTGCGCAGAGCAATCCGCGCCTCCTCAACCTTTTCGCCCGCCTGCTTCACGAGTTGCTTACGCCGCTCTTCAGTGAGCGCTGGCACAGGCACGCGCACAACACGGCCGTCATCGCTCGGATTAAACCCTAAACTTTGGTCGGTGCGGATCGCCGCCGCAATCGCCTGAATATTACTCGGGTCAAACGGCGTAATCTGCAGTAATTGCGCTTCCGGCGCCGTTACGTTTGCCACCTGATTGAGCGGCATCAGCGTACCATACGCTTCTACCCGGACACCATCAAGCATATTCGGGTGCGCCCGGCCAGTGCGAATCTTCGCAAGCTCCGCCTCAAAATGCTCTAGCGCGCTTGTCATTTTTAATTCATATTCGTCTGTACTAAACATGTTACCTCCATTTCCTTCTAGTATACTAATTTATTTGCGCAATTCCCAGTAGCGACGCGCGCCGGCTATATCCGTCGCGTAGTACATACGCCGAACGAAAGTCTTCATGGTACGGAACTTCGCGGTACGCCCGCGCATCGTAAATCAGCCATATATCAAGTGGAACATGCGGGCGCTCCGCCACGCGCTGCCCAATTGTGTGGTATAAGCGAAACAACGCATCAGTGCTATGAAATGTCATAAACGGTATAAAGGGAATACCGACAATATCGTAAGGTTTTTTGTGGTCAATCGTGTACGGCAATCCGCCTACCTCTTTTATCTTCTTAACAAATGCAGCCCTCCCGCGTTCCGACACAAATTTCCGCGACTGCAGACCGCATACAATTATATCTTGATACATATATCTATGTAGAAATACAATATCAATATAGCGCGAAATCTCGTATGTCTTAATGCGATCTGGCGACATGCCAACAAATGGATTATCAGCAAAATCATATTGATACGCCGGAATATCAAGATGCATAATTCCGTCCGTATCTTCGCTCAGTTGATCGCGCAACTGCATCAACTCATCATCAATATCTTTATGATTATCAATCCGCTCATGGTCAAGAAATACCTCGCTTTCGTGGCGCAAATCAACGTCTTCTTTATCCGACTCGTGTTCGTCGGGTATCCATTCCGGATTCGGAGTGAAATTAAAGCTGCTCTCAAAGTTTCGCGGCATACCTCTATCATATCAAAATACCCCGCGCAAAATCACGGAGTATCTTAATCTTGACAAGTACTCAAGAGGCGTTATTCTGTCACGCCAAGCTCAATCCGCTTAAATTGGCTGACGCGCACGTTCTCGCCGCGCAGTACAATCTGCTCTTTAATGAGCTTGCCGACCGTTTTGCTATCATCAAGTACAAACGCCTGCTCAGCCAACACTTGCTCAGCGAAGTACTTCTTAAGCTGTCCGTCGACGATCTGCTCGCGCATAGCTTCTGGCTTGCTTTTTAGGCTTTCGCTTTCAAGCAATTCAGCCTTTTTCGCTTCGTAGACATCGCTCGGAATATCATCCATCGTAGCATATTTCGGCGCCATCGCCGCAATTTGCATAGCGATTTGATGAGCAAACTCCTTAAATTCCGGCAAGCGCGCTACAAAATCTGTCTCGCAGTTTACCTCAACGATCACGCCGATCCGCCCCGAATGCACATAGCTTTCAATCAACCCTTCGCGCGTTTCGCGGTCGCCTTTTTTCTCTGCTTTGGTCAAGCCTTTTTTGCGCAGCGCTTCAAGCGCTTTGTCAAAATCGCCCTCTGCCTCAACCAGCGCTTTTTTCGCGTCTGTCAAACCGATGCCGGTTAATTCCTTCAGTTTCTTAATATCTTCAATCGTTACAGCCACGACACCCTCCTAATTCTCTTTATTCTTGCCTTCGGCAATTGCCTGCACAAAGTAGTCCGCAAGCAATTGCAGCCCCTTAATTGCATCATCATTGCCTGGAATCGGATATTCAACACGCGATGGATCGGCATTCGTATCAACAATACCGACCACCGGAATATTGAGGTTGCGCGCTTCGTTGATCGCATTCGCATCAGTGAGAACATCAAACACGACAAGCGCTGCCGGACGCCCGTTCATATCCTTGATGCCGCTATACTTCAAATTCAAGCTATCAATCTCTTCCTGGAAGCGTTGAACCTCCAACTTGTTGTAGCGCTTTTCTAAATCGCCCGACACCATGCGGCGCTCTAAATCCTTGAGTTTTTTCACTTGGGCATTTGTTGTTGCGACATTCGTCAGCATGCCGCCAATCCAACGCTCAGTGACATACGGCATTCCAGACTGCTCGGCCGCAGCCTTTGCGATTGCTTTTGCCTGCTTCTTCGTGCCGACAAACAAGATTGGTTTGCCTGTCGCTGCGACTTTCGTCAAAAACGGCAACGCTTTGTCGAGCGCTTCAACCGTCTTCGTTAAGTCAATAATGTGCGACCCTTGCCGCTTACTGTGAATATATGGCGCCATCTTTGGATGCCACCGGCTTGTTTTGTGCCCAAAATGGACGCCAGCTTCAAACAAAGCCTTGATATCTACCTGCACGGTCATATCTATTACTCCTTTGCCTCACCCGCCACGATATGGAGCTTTGGCGGGCTGTGTCGTTAAAAATTAGTTACTTTTTTATTATACCATGTGCGTACGTTTTATCAATAGATATTCACCGCCTCAACACTCCTAAAGTGAACTCCGTAGACCATAAATACTAAAGTTGTATAGCTGTTTACCTGATTGATTGGTTGTATTACAACTCATTCTATCGTACTGCGCTTGAGCATCGTACTGAACGGCAATTGATAGAGTTCACAGTTTTGATTAGCTAGAGTTAACGAGGCGAGATATTAACTACCACCCTACTTCAGAAGAGGACGCCGCAGCATGACCTCTAGCCGAATCAAGACTAGCCTTCGCCCCAGCTTTTGCGGCTCTCATCAAATCAACAGGCAAACCGCCCATCGCTAACCGCGCAATCCCTTTCACTAGCCTACGCTTGCTTGCTATTGTACGCTGCTCAGTATCTATGCCGTAACGACTTGCAAGCTCCCTTACAAAGGCGCTACCACCAGTACGAAGTGCATCACCGGCCGCTGCAGCGCCGCGACTCGCCAACTGCCCCCGATTCTCATAAAGGCTTTGTGTACTATGCCCTCTTACTGCTTGCGAGATGTCTCCAGCAGTATCAATCATATTGCCTACAGTAGCCGCAGTACTACTGTGCCTTTCTGCTAATTTGAATGCTCCACTTTCACGGATAGACCCCATTCTACCAGTAACTCCATGAGCAGCATTTGCAACTCCGTCTAAAGCACTCGCAGCTCTTGCCGCAAACCCGTCATTTGACTCGGCTGAAACTTGCTGCCACGTAGAACTATTTTCCCACGCAGTAGACGGAGCAGCTTCAGGCTGATGAGTAAAAGATGGTGCGTTTACATAATTTTGCCCTGTTCTATCACGGCTGCCAAACATATTAGCCAACCGATTAGCAGCACCACCGAGCGCTCGCTGAAGCTTAGTTCTTATTGATTCACCACGCTCGGGGGTCGTAGCAAACCCCTCCTGAGACGATGTCCATGAGGCAGACGATTCAGTCTTACCTTGCGATGACCCAAATCCAAAAGAGACTGACCGATCTATCGCCGATGATTGCGGAGCACTATTAAACCCGCTCCCCCATGACGCCGCCGGCTCTTGACTAAATGACGGGAATGACCCACCTTGTTCGGACTGTCCAACTTTACCAGTTCCAAAAGCATTTGGAATGCCGCCAAAGCGAACTCCTGAATAAGCCGCCAATATCCGCTCCGCGTCCGCCGTTGCGCCCGACTCTCCAGCAGTAGGCAGAGGTTGATTAAAGCTTCTCATAGTAGTTATAAAAGACCTTTTCTTATGTTTGTTTTGCTAAATTGTTATGACTGTATGTTAGCAGATTATTGTTCAATTGTCAATATAATTACTAAGTAGATACTTTAGACTACAACGGAGCGCTCAGTAAAATTAAGCATGTAGTACTAACCAATCAAGAAACGTTAGTAAAAATAGTAGTAAAGACAGATTCCTTACTTAGCAACCCCAGCCAGGGAGAAAGCCTCCGACAGCTCGGTGCCACTGGGATGTTCTCAGGAGGCAGGATGTTGCGGTTAGGAATTTCTGGTAGATTACACCCTTGCGTCAAACAGCATTGCGTGTGATTGACGGTAGAACTGCTCCACCTCAGACAAAGCATCCGCCTCATCGCCAATTTCTCGCCAGTTAGCATCTGTCTTTACGAAGAATCTTCTATTCGCCGTATCACAAAGGAATGACGCGCCACCAGGATGTATACATATTTGTACAACTTCCTCATGCACATTAATTTGTAAACACGCAGAAATTATATGTGCACCATTTTTCGCCAATAGAAGCAACTGGCTGCAGTTGATAAGTATCAATCTTTTTTTATCATGAATAACGGTACGGATATCCGGAGCCTCTGAGTCAAACACGTTGTACACTACTACTTTTTTCATACTAAACATCCGCCTTCATTTCCGCTCTATCTCCTCGGCGAAGTGCTCGCGGGTCTATGATTTCTTCCTTACTTTCTACTATTCTTCCATCACTGGCGACAGTAATCACCGTTGCTTTTTCGCCGACATAAAATAGCTGTCCGTCCTTGTAATTCCTCCACATGTTTGACGGCAGCTCAGAACTATAAACGCGAGACGTAGATCCCTCTGGTGCATTGGCGTGCATACGATCCGCAAGAACCTGCGCAGTGGAGCGCCCCGTCTTCGTTTCCTTTGACCCCTGAGAGCACGACTTGAGTATAAGATGACACGATCCGTCAGCATCAGGCTTCATCGTTCTAAATAGTTTGTTGACAACAGCCTCGTCGCTTGGGTTGCTCAAGTCAACATATGGATCATCAATGTGGTATTTCTTAAGATCCTCAGTCACATCTCTCATAAATAGCATGCCGTCCCCAATATGAATTCCGCCCGGCTGTCCATGCCCAGCTATTACAACAACGGACGGATGAAGATCTCTCTTCTCAAGAAAATCAATGTATCGCCCAATTTCCTCACCGTCTTCCTTAAGAGAAGAAACTTCAAATGGCATATGGTAACCATTATCCCCACCCCGGAAAAGGCTTTCCGTAAGAGCAAACGATCCTATATCATCATTCAGTGCATCCTCTAGTGATACTATTATTTCTTTGTCTCTTATTTCACGCAAGGCATCTTCATCATTGTCAATGATTTTTTCAAGCTTCTCAAGACTGTCTATGCTTCGTTTACCAAAATTGACGATTCCTATTTCGTTATGGATTTTCAGTATCCTATCTACGCCAAAGTGCGCTACCATTTTTGTAATTGTCGTCAATTCTTTCATATGATTTTTAGAATATTCTTCTACATCAGTTTCATGCTCAGTTTTCTTCAGACAACGGCCTTTCATGCCTCTATCAATATCTCGCACAAGCTCTGCCGGCAGCCCCATCTGACGCACTAATAAATCTATTGTAAATTCATCCTGTTCACGCATGAGATTCATCTTATCCGCTATATTTTCCGGACTGCCCGTCGGATATCCTGCCAATACACGGAGTTCAGGATGCGCCATCAAGAAACGACCTATACCAGACGTGTCTTCAACGCCTCCTGTTGATTTGTTAAAGAAATCTGAAACGTTTTCGTATCCAGCAGCCCTTGCAATTACCTGGGCATTCTCAACCTTAAGATCTTGAGTTCCCTCTAAAACACTGTGTACGAACTGTCGTATTACTCTTGATTCTTCCATATCTTCAGATGAATCCATCTCGTGCAACACTCCTGCCGGGGCATTTAGTAAGAAGTCGCGAAGAGCATCGTCAAACATATCCGCAACTATAGTCATATTACC
>CAJPSU010000044.1 GCA_905373345.1 Candidatus Saccharimonadota bacterium | reverse complement strand
GCCGAATTGGGCGCGGATCTGGAAGTTACTGATGATTTGAAGCGTGCTGGCGAAATAGTAAAACAGATACAGTATAAGTTCACACAGCTTCAACTGCCGCAAACTGATGCATCTTGATGTAATAATGTCTTGCTATGAGTAAAAAAAGTTACCCGCAGATGACTTACGAGCAAGTAGTCGAGCACTGCCGGCAGTATGCGGATATAATTAGAGATGATGGCATTGATCTTTTCTTGTCGGACATTGGTGAGTCTGCGGTTATCTCAGACATGCTAGGACATCCGCTTGAGATGCAAGATTGGATCAATAAGAAGCAGTACCCGTTACTTTCGGAGATAATAGAAGCTTCGGCTGATGTAGATCGGTATCATACAAAACGAGAATCCTGGAAAAGATTACTAGATTTGATTGATAAATTGTAGGTAGTATGGATCGCAAAGTTATTGAACAATTTTATGAACACGTAATCTTGCCGAACTATCATGAGCTTGATGCGGCGACAATTCGCTGGAAAGACCATGGTCGAATTGGTCCTGACGCTTGGGCGCATTATTTTGAAGACGCAAAGGGTCGTGAATATGTGCTTGTTTTTGAAGACTTTCCTGACGATACGTTTCTTGATGACGGACTCACTCATGAAGTAGTGCCGCTTGATGGCGAGACCTCTATAGAGTTTGGCGTCAAGAACAAAGAACATGCTCAATATGCGCCAAATATAACAGGCTACTTTACCCTATATAGGGAGCGATGATTCATTACACTGCAAATGAATAAAGATGTAGTAATAAACCAGCTCAAAAAGTACGCGCGTCAAAAGGTAGCAGACTTAGCGCAGCATAATAACGATTTACAACCAATTAACTATTTATTACAGAATAATTTTGCCGACATACCCTCAGACACGCGGCTACAGCATGAAAGTAACTACTGCGAATGAATGCGTTTCCGAGTATACTATAAGCATGGCTGTAAAAAATTCCGCGCCGCAAACTACCAAGCACTACTTGAAATATGCGCTCTACCGGTATCGTGATAGCGACAGTAGCGAAGTGGCATATTATTTCGCGCAGCTTGCGTTTTTACTAATGTGCGCATGCGGCGATACGCCTGCTAAATGGCGCGGCGTTTTCCGCGAGTATGATGCATCGGATTGTCGCGGCAGCAAGCAGCAATCCGAAAGCGTGCAAATGACGTATAAGCAGGCGGTAGCACACTGTAAGAAATCGGTCAAAATGATCGCGAAAGATGGGATTGACACACTTTTAGCAGACGAGCATGAGGCATTTGATAGAGCAGATGTGCTAGAATATCCACTCTATCAACAACGCTGGATGACCCTGCGCGACTATCCGGTGCTTTATATGATATACGAGGCTGCAGATGAGGCGCTCGCTATCCGTACGACGCGCTTGATGTGGCAGAAAATTCTACTGTATGCCGATATGCTTGATGCGTGGGCAGAGGGGCGTAAACCAGCAAGCTATTTACCAATAGATCTACATGTTATAGATAAGAATGATTTTATACAGGCTTGCGCTGATATAGGCGACGGCAAACTTACTCATCCGACCATATGGTCGATGTATGCAGAATGGAAAAATAATAAAAGTATTGATTTTTGGTTTGATTTTGTGTTTAGCATGACACCCTACCCAAGAGTGACAGATACTGAAATATTAGATGCGATTGACGAGGCTCGCTCAAGACTGACGAGATGCTATAGCGTTGATCAATTAGCTGATATTGTCATGAAGCGAAGCTACCGTGCTCGTCAACTTTTGCAACATGAACCAACGATGGAGGCGCTGAGAGAGAAGTTAAGCTCATGGCAGCAGATCTGATAGACCTACACACCCACACAAATTGTTCGGACGGCGATTATGCTCCGGCTGAATTGCTGAGCTTAGCGAAAAAGCGAGGTATAAAAACTATTGCTATCACTGATCACGATACGGTTGATGGTTATGATAAAGAGCTATTTTTGCTAGCGAAAGAGCTAGAAATTGAGCTGATTCCAGGGATTGAATTTTCGACAATTGACGAAGAAAGCGGACAAAAAGTTCATGCGTTAGGTTTGGGGATTGATCTGGAAAACAAGGTACTGAGGGAGGAATGTGCACAACTGCGCGCCGATCGAATTAAGCTTATGGGGCAGATTGCAGAAAAATTGGCGAGCTACGGTTTTGTCTTGCGGGTAGACGAGTTGGTGGCGTCTGGCGAGATTATCACCAAGGCACATATTGCGCGCGATGTTTTGGCGAATGAAGCGAATCGACATCGGCTGATTAAAGCGCATGGAAGTATGCCGCTGCAAGGTGAATTCATTGAGAAGTGGTTGATCAAAGGCTGCCCAGCGTTTGTGCCAAAAACGAAGCCGCTATTAACTCATGAGGCGATTGATATAATCCATCAAGCTGGTGGAATATCATCGTGTGCGCACCCAAGTTTTAATGTTATGAAGGGTTTTTCGCTTGAGTGCATGAAACAGCTAATCCTGCGCAATAAATTTGACGCGGTTGAAGCGATCAATATACAGTACGACAAAGAAAACGGCGATCGGCGATTTGATATGATCCGAGAATTTACGCAATTTGCGAAAGAAAGCAATTTGCTGATTACTGGCGGCTCGGATTATCATAGTGACAATCACGAACTTTGGGGAAATATGCCGAGTCTGGGTATGGCAGATGAGGCAGTGCGCCCGGGGCAGGAGATGGTAGATAGCTTAAATTTACTTGTCACTTCTCGTGCTACGACTGCCGAGTAGCTGGATTTGGGAATTATTACTACGAATCTGCAGAACGAGGCTACCTTAGGCTATTTGTTTCGTGCTTGCCTTCTGAAAAGGGTAAAAGCGGCACAGGGCTATTTTTTATGGTACGTTTTCTGCAAATTAACACTAGTCTAGTGTTGGTGCGGGGTTGTGCGCATTTTTTCCACTGAACCATAAACACTAGATATGGGCACGCTATATATAGCGTAGGTGTAATGCGGTATACTAGAATAGGGAAAAAGGAGGACGATATGGGTTGGCTACGAAATTTCATATTTGGTACAGATCCGGCATATGATGACGCGGGTTTACCGAAGCAGGTGCGTGATTGGGAGGAAGCGAAAAACAGCGATATGTCGCTACAGCCGGATGGTATGGCGGGCGATGAAAGAGGAGAAGGGCGGCATGGCGGCGACCAGCGCACGGAGCCAAACGCCTATCGAACCGCATCGGGTACGAAAGTGCTGCCGACACTTACCGTTGATCGCGTCGAGCCGCATACGTCGAATAATCTTGCAAATTTAGAGCTATGGATTACGCTGCATAATCGCTCGCCGTACGACATTGAAATTACCAAGGTTGATTTGTTGAAGCAGAGCACTGATCCGGATCGATTTTTGCGCGCTGGCGAATCGCACGAAATCCGCGTATACCACGGACAAACGCCGCGCGACCGCGCATACACCAAAGCGTATATCGACTTAAAAATTACAGGGACGGGTGACTATTTCCGCCAAGAATATATGATTAACTATGATCTGAAAACGAGCGGTGGTGCGAATTGGTATGTGCCGGATGCGCTGCGAAAATCATTGCCGCCGCGAGACATTTAAGGAGTATGATGCGATATGAGAATTTTTTATACTGATGGCAGTGCTAGTCCAAACCCGGGACCAGGCGGGTTTGCGGTAATAGAAAACAATAGGCCAGTAGCGCTTGGTTCGGAAGACGGCGAAACGACGAATATTCGCATGGAGGGGTTTGCACTTGTAACGGCGATGCGGCTAGCGGCAGGGGAGCCATGTGAAATTCATACCGATAGCGAGTTTTGGATCAATGTACTAACGAAATGGGCGCCAGGCTGGGAGGAAAAGGGTTGGCGCAAAAAAAATGGCGAGATCAAAAACCTTGAGCTTGTGCAGCAGGCGTACGAATTATATCGCACGGTGCAGCCTAAGCTCGTATGGGTGCGCGGGCATGTCGGGCATGAACAAAATGAACGAGCAGACGAGTGGGCGAATAAAGCACGCCAGGGTGCGCGGCTATAATAGTTTGACAAAACGTATATTTTATTGATAAGATATATCAATATGAGTGAGTTGTGGTTGCCAAAGCGGGTGTCGGTAAGTTGCGATGACTACCGTGACGATACCAGTCTAGACGATAATTTAGCACTGGCAGTTGTTCATAAGATTGCCTATGACGGTAAGATGCAAGCGATTCATTACAGTGTAGCAACGGGACATGAAAACTGTCACGAGGCATTGATGAAGCGCGTTGGCCACGCCGGCCGTTATTTCCCGTTACCTAAAGAAGCGGCTGAGCCGCAGGCGACGGTTTGCGGGGTTCGAGACGACCCTATCTTGGGCGTGATATATGGAACAAAAGGCGCACCTCAATATGACGCGGAATTATCGCCGGCACAAACGAGAAGCATGCTTAAGCTCGGCGCATATATTGTTGCGGGCGTATTATTGTCTTTTCCTCGCGAGCACATACATGAACTTGGCGGGCAGCCGTTTACGCTAACTAGCGACCAGATAGGCGAATGGCGTCAGCGGTTTTTGCCGTATGTCACTGAACAACCGCGCCCGCGGTAGGTTTTCGTCTATAATAGAATTATGAACCAGAGACTCGCTCTCGAAATTTTGTTGCATGGCGAAAGTGCGCTGTTAACTGGACCGGCAGGGGCAGGCAAGACGTTTGTGCTGAACCAATTTATTCGTGCGAGTAAAGACGAGGGAAAGTATGTGAGCGTGACGGCAACGACCGGGCTAGCGGCGACACACCTGGGCGGCGCGACGATTCACGCCTGGGCGGGGATAGGCGTACTGGACTACCTGCCGGATCGATTCGTCGATCATATTACGAAAGGACGGCGTGAAATCATCGAAAAAACAGATATTTTGATCATTGATGAGATTAGTATGCTGCACGACTACCGCTTGGATATGGTTGATGAAGTATGCCGTCTGGTGCGTAAGGCACCGGACGTACCGTTTGGCGGTATTCAGGTAGTAATGTCGGGCGACTTCTTCCAGTTGCCGCCAGTGAATCGGGCGGGCAGCCGTGAGGGCGGTTTTGTGGTGCATTCGGATGCGTGGCGCGAGCTGAATCCAGTAATTCTGTATTTAGATGAACAATTCCGCCAGCATAAGGGTGATGCGCTGCTTGATATTTTGACGAGTTTGCGGGCGAATGACCTGCGCCGTCATCACGCTGAAACATTGCTGGACCGTGCCGAATACGAGCCGCCAACGGACGCTGACTTGACAGAGCTCCATACGATGAATGTTGACGTTGATCAAATCAATAGGCGAAGACTTGCAGAGTTAGCAGGCGACGAAGTGCAATATACGCAGCATACCACCGGCAGCGCAAACTACGTTGAGAATTTGCAGCGTAGTGTACTTGCGCCGGTAGAGTTAGTGCTCAAGCTTGGCGCGCTTGTTATGGCGGTTAAGAACGATCAGAGTAAACGTTATGCAAACGGTAGTATCGGTATGGTAGTTGATTTTGAGCCGGCAACAGATTATCCAGTTGTGCAATTCCGTAATGGCAGAACGGTAGTAATGCAGCCGGATACGTGGGAATTGCGCGATGGCGACAAAAAGCGGGCAAGTATCAGTCAGGTTCCGCTGCGCTTGGCGTGGGCGATTACGGTGCACAAGAGCCAGGGCATGACGCTTGATGCAGCGCGCATTGACTTGCGCAAAGCATTTGTACCGGGCATGGGCTATGTAGCACTCAGCCGCGTGCGCGATATTGATAATTTGTACTTGACGGGCATAAACCGTACGGCACTCCAGATGAGCGACGAAGCGTATGCGATTGACGAGCGGTTGAAAATGCGTGCGGCAAACGATTGCGAACGATTTCAATACTTGCAAAGAAAAGCTGAGGAGCGTGCCGCTAAACCGCTAAAAAACCCGAGCAAAAAGAAATCAAGCAGCTGGTCTGAAAAAGTTGCTAAAATGCGCGAGACTCATCTGAACGCATACAAGCCGTGGCAGCCGCAGGACGACGAAGCACTAAAACTTGGATTCATTAACGGTGAGTCGATTAAGCACTTGAGTACACAGCTCGGCCGCCACGAAGGTTCAATCAAAATGCGGTTGCAGAAACATTTTGGGGAAGACGCGGTGCAGTAATGGGTGTAAAGCCTTTGTATAAGTGTTTTTCGCGTTAATATTGAC
>CAJPSU010000043.1 GCA_905373345.1 Candidatus Saccharimonadota bacterium | reverse complement strand
CGACACTAAAATAAAGAACATGAAATCGGGAATCGTAAACGCCGCTACGTACGCGTCGGCACCTACTTTATAAGTGTCATAGTACATACCGTTGATCAAGCGCTCGCGATATATGCCAAGCAAGCTTGAAAGCAGTGTCGAGCCAGACAATAGCGCAGCCGCCCACTGTACCGACAATTTGCTGTTGGCGCGCGCGACGACCGACCTGACTCGACCTTTCCCTCTCATGGCTTTTACTTGTGAAGCGCCGCCTCCTTCGGCAGCACTGCTTTCGCCATATATTTCGACGCCGCATCCTCTTCAAGTGTTTCATGTTCGAGCAGCGCATCCTTCAATTTTTCGAGAATCGGCATATTATGCGATATTACCAGCTCAGCACGCCGCGCTGCCTCGGTGATAAGCGCCTCGACCTCCTTATCAATTTCGGTCGCCGTCGCGTCGCTGTACGGACGTTCGCGCGTCATCTTGTCAAACATCAACCCGCCGTTATCCTCATGGAAAACTTGATTACGGAGCTTGCTGCCCATGCCTTGCTCAATAATCATATCGCGCGCAATCTGTGTCGCACTGCGCAGGTCACTGCCCGCACCCGTTGTCACACCATCGTCGCCATATTTCAGCTTCTCAGCGATACGACCGCCCATAGCACGAGCTAGAATGTCTTTGTATTCGTACACACTTGTATAGCTTTTGTCTTCCGGCGGCAAAAACCACGTCACGCCGCCTGTACCGCCGCGCGGAATAATTGTAATTTTGTGCACCGGATCGCTATCCGGCAACACATGCCCAACGATCGCATGCCCCGCTTCGTGATATGCCGTTAACTCCTTTTCATGATCGTTCATTACCTTAGCTTTACGCTCCGGACCGATTGCAACCTTCTCAAACGCCTCAGTTAAGTCATCATTCGTAATCACTTTCGAATCACGCCGCGCTGCAATAATTGCCGCTTCGTTCGCCATATTTGCTAAATCTGCACCGCTTGAACCAGCAGTTTTTGCCGCTAATTTATCCAAATCAACCGAATCGTCCGTCGGTTTGTTTTTGAAATGAACTTTCAAAATCGCTTCGCGGTCTTTGCGCTCCGGCAAACTAATCGTTACGTGGCGGTCAAAGCGTCCGGGGCGGAGCAGAGCGGGATCAAGCACGTCAGCGCGGTTCGTCGCTGCGATAATAATCACATTTGTGTCCGAATCAAACCCATCCATCTCAACGAGGATCTGATTCAACGTCTGCTCGCGCTCATCATGACCGCCGCCCATGCCACTACCGCGTTTACGCCCTACCGCATCAATCTCGTCGATGAAAATAATCGCCGGCGCGTTCTTTTTCGCCTTTTGGAACAGATCGCGCACGCGGCTCGCGCCGACACCCACAAACATTTCGACAAATTCTGACCCGGAAATACTGAAAAACGGCACGTTTGCTTCACCCGCCACCGCGCGCGCCAGCATTGTTTTACCCGTACCCGGATTACCGACCAGCAACACGCCTTTCGGGATTTTCGCCCCCAATCCTTGGTATTTTTTCGGGTGCTTCAAAAAGTCCACCACCTCTTCTAGGTCTTGCTTAGCATTATCATTACCAGCAATGTCTTCAAATTTGATGCGTTCTTTATCAAGTCCGTACAACTTTGCCTTACTCTTACCGAAACTCATCGCTTGACTATTTTGCCCCTGCGCCTGGCGCATCATAAACATAAACAGTACCCCGATCAGTACCACCGACGTTACAAGCGTCAAGATATTCCACATCATAGTATTGTCGCTCGGCGCACTATCAGAAATCACCGCCCTACCTTTGCCGTTCAGCGTATCGTTGCGCAGCAGCGTCCCGACACCGCCGTTGATGTACGAAGTTTGCGTCGGCTTATCTTGATCTTTAACAGTAATTTTCAGATCGTTGCCGCGACCTTCAATCTTTGCCAATTTACCTTCGTTCGCATCTTTAATCACCTGCGATATTGGTACGTCTTTCAGCGGCTGGTGCGGCGAAAAGAACGCCCACATCGCCAGCGCCGCTAAAATAACGATCGCCCAAAACAAACTGAGCCTAATAGTATTTGAAACGCTTGTCGTACGCTTCGGTTTCTTCGTCGGCATAAAACCCTCATCCTTTCGGTTAACAATCAGAAAAACTCTTTTCACTATATCATTTTTGATAGGCTTTTACTATGCTCGGACGGCAAATGCCTATCATCAAGTATAGCTATAAACGAACGAGCGCGTTACGCTTGCCGCCCAATCGTGAACCCTTTTTTCGTCATCGTTAGATATACGCCATCCGCTACCTGGTGGACTGCGCCAATACGCAGCGTCTGAATCGCTGCAAGCGCCCGCGCAGCATGCGGGCGCGCCACCAGTACGCCCGTTTCCCGCTCAATGACGATCCGTACCATCTCTTCGGCGATAGCGTGCGGAATTTGCGTCAAAAAATAACGCGCCTGCCGCGTATTCGGCAATAGGAAAGCCGTTTCGGCAATCATTTTATGCTTTATGGCAATCTGTTTGTTGCGCAGCTGTACGATACGCGCCTGGTCGTCATTTGATAACAATTTTGATATTTTGCGACGTAAGCGATTCCGCAAATAACTATCTTCTTGATTACTCTCATCTTCAACCCATTCCAAGCGATACCGGCATGCGTACGCGTAAATTTCCCGCTTCGTCATGTGCAGCAACGGGCGATACAGCCCCGGACGGTCCATCACCGCCAGCCCGCGCCAGCCCGTACCGCGCGTCAGATTCACTGCCACCGATTCCACCACGTCTTCTTGATGGTGCGCAAGCCAAATATCAGCCTGGAAATCCCGCGCCGCAGCGTACAAAAAATCATACCGCGCCCGCCGCGCCGCATCCTCGCCCGCACGCGCGCCCAGCTCCGCCCGCTGCGTCCGAAATACACAGCCGTATTGCGTCGCCAGTGCCGCCACAAACCGCGCATCCGCCGCCGATTCCGGACGGATACCGTGGTCGAAATGCGCCACAATCAGCCGTGCTGCGCCATAGCGCCGCCGCGCCATGTCGAACATGACTACCGAGTCAACGCCGCCACTCACCGCTAAAATGTGGCTGCCGCTACTTCTTGCTTTCACGTATCCAGTATAGCGCATAGCAGTATCGCATTATTACTCAGCACCCGATAGCTGCCACCGTAGTGTATTGCATTTTTATTAAAACATGGTATAATTTTATGCATGTCAACACCAGAGAATCTCGCCTATCTCCCATGCCTGTCCTGGAAGTTGCTTGACAAAGTCGATTTAGAAGAGAACGCTCGCAACTACGAAGCGCTCCAGCAGCCAACAACCAGGAAAGAAGAGCGTGCCATCGGTAAAATTGAAGAGATGCTGCTAGACGGGCTTCCGCTCACCCACATGACAGAATCCGAGAACTTGAAGCCTATTCAAGACAGCGCCATCAAGCCGGCAAGCACCTTACCGGAAGGTAAATTCACTCACACGCTGCCTCTTGATGAATCGCTAGGCTTAGATGAATATGCGTTCACAAGCTGGGGCGATATGCACAGGCATTCTATATACGGGTCTTCTACGCTATTATTATGTACGGAAAAAATATTATTGTCAGACGAAACAATTGCCAGTCCATACGATATTACGCTTCATATTGGCGCGGGAACTAATCTTCCGTACGATGAATTAAATAAAACGGATACCGAACATTTAGAGGCATACTTGCAAACACTGGTTACGGGAGAGCGCTGGCTTGAGATAACGGCTCGAAAGGCGTTAGAAATCGCTCTAAGGAGAACCGTACCGGTCATATCTCATACAAAACTCAATACTGGAGAGATTAAACACAAGGGAGCAATTGATTCAGCTCATATACAAGGAGTGCTTTTGACCGAAGACGACTACCGTGCCGCTCAAAACGAAATGCTTCGCAACGGATTTATGGCAGGTCCTCTAAACTCTCTCACGAAACTATACGGACATATACCGGCGGAGTACGAAGCGAATTTGAAGAGAGCTAAAAAGATGTGGCGCAAGATCATTGATCTAGCAGGACACTAAGCAAAGTTTCATAGTATTTACGCTTCGCCAAATAGATTCTGCCTCAAGTTACACTAGGCATCGGATACGCCAAATGTCATAGAGCAAGCGTAAAGCGCGAATAAATTTATAGCTGTTCTGAGCCAAACGACTGAACCCAGCGTCGAAACTGCTAGAAATCCACGCGTATGTCTGGTATAATTATAGCGCTATGGCACTGTAGCTCAGTTGGTTAGAGCGTAGGACTCATAAGCCTAAGGTCACTGGTTCGATCCCAGTCAGTGCTACCAAGCTAATTTTTTCGGCGGATTTTCCGCCAATTTTTTATTTATCTAAATAATTAACGATTTGTTGTATCGCCTGCTCATGCCCGAGAATGTAGTCCTTTCGTTTTTCGGCAGAAAGCTCTCTAACTTCATGAAACATCAGATTTAATTCTGGTACGAAAAATAACGCTCGAAATGGCAGCCCTGGTAGCAGCGAACTGCACCGCGGGCGTTCAAGAATAATACCGCGATTCTCGCCGTTTATTATTGCTATATCGTCATCAGGAATTGAAACTGCAAAATACGTAACATATTCTGCCGAGCGATCATTTACTCCACGCATCTTATCAAGGCAATAGGTGATGATTTCTCCGTCGGTCATCTCACTTCCATTCCAACGGCGCGTGTAGACGCCCGGCTCTCCATTTAGGTACGATATCCGCATGCCAGAATCATCGCCGACGACAATTAAATTTTTATCAGCTCCCCGCAAATACTGCCGCGCATTACAGACTTTCAAGCGTGCATTCTCTCTAAATGCTGTGCCCGTTTCGTCACAATCTGGAATGTCGTAAGCAAGGTCACAAAATGATATTATCTCGTAATCAGTGCTGAACTTATTGAAAGTTTCTTTGAACTCAGCTAATTTTCCGGGATTTTTTGTGGCAAATAATATGCTATGTTTTTCGCGTGCCATACAATCATTTTACATAAAATAAGTTAGCGCCTACAGTTCAAAATCTTCAACCTCAAGCGCTTCATCATGCGCCGCAACGAATGCGCGCAGCTCAGCAAGCGAACGCGAACGATTCCAAGAGGCGTCATTATTAGTAAAATTGTTAGCTAATTTGCCGGCGATGATTTTCATGTTGCTGTTGCTTCTTTCTTTTTGTTATTAGTATCAATACTTTTATAATATCATAAACTCACCATAAACGCAATAGTTTTACAAAAAATCTTTACATATTTACACCGCTTACGCTATAATATTATGAGAGGATTTACGAAGACAAACATGGATACCCTAACCGCCCTCAGTGTCGTCGCGCTCGCTGCGCTTATTCACGCCAGTTTTCAGCTGGGCGTCAGTATTATTACAGCACTTTCAAGCTATGCGCGCGGACGGAAAGCGCCGAACAAGACGCTGCAGCGTCTAACCGGCGGGTTTTTAGGCGGTGTTATGACGATGACATTGCTAACCGTATCGCTCGCCGGCTGTATCGCAAGCGGCTTCTACCACAGCGTATCAACGCCGCAAGCGTGGACGATTATTGCCATTCTGCTCGCAAGCATCGGCGTGTTTGTGTGGTTACTATACTACCGCCGCGGCGACGGTACGAGCTTATGGATTCCGCGCGGTTTTTCGCGGTTTTTACAGCAGCGCATAGCTCAAGCCTCACTGGCTACCGAAGCGTATGGCCTTGGGCTGGCAAGCGTCGCATCCGAGCTATTATTTATCGCAGTACCCGCTACCGCTGCGGCAATCTCGCTTGCCGCATTACCGCTCCAATGGCAGATCGCTGGCATTATATTATATACAATCGTCGCGTCGCTCGGCACATTGCTCGTTGCTATTCTCATCGGCAGCGGACATTCGCTGAGTAGCATCCAGCGTTGGCGCGAGCGCAATAAACGCTTTCTGCAGTTCGCCGCCGGCACGGGGCTCATCGTACTCGGATTCTACCTATACGCAAATCAAGTCGCTGACGTCACCGTAAAGGCGGCGGGCCTATGAACAGCCTCGCCGTTGACGTCGTCAAACGCCAAGGTAAGCGGCCGAACGAACCGTTTGATCCCGGCAAATTATATGCTAGCATTTACGCCGTTTGTATTAGTACCGGCAGTCCGGACGGACTCGCCCACGACGCCGCAACCACCATCTGCAACACTGTCGTCGCTTGGTGTACAAATAAACCCGAAATTACCACCACTGACATACGCATACAGGCGGCGCTAGCGCTCAAGCCGCTTCACCCCGACGCAGCATCAATT
>CAJPSU010000042.1 GCA_905373345.1 Candidatus Saccharimonadota bacterium | reverse complement strand
CTACCAGCTTGATCTGAACCTTTGGCATAGAGCACATTGATTGTACCGCTTGGTCGATGATCGGCGCCAGGCTTGCCAAAATCCGCCGGCAGCTCAATAATACCGTCCAGCTGCGAACGCTTCATTTTTTCCTTCGCTTCATCCATGCTACTAACGTCTTGAACTTTCAATGCTGAAGCATCGTCTTTCTTGGCGTTGTCGACAAATTTTTTAGCAAACTGGCTATCGGAATGATTGATAATCGCGACTTTTAGCGACGCCAATTGATTATTGAAAATCGTGCCGAACACCAGCAAAAAAATCAGCGGAAACAAAAAGGTAAAAAACAGCGCCATCTTGTCGCGCATAACACGCTTTGCTATCGCCGCTACTTGACCAAATACGCCTGTCCAATATGCTTTCATCAGTCTCGAATTGCCTTTCCTGTTAAATCAATGAACACATCTTCTAAATTCGCCTGCTCGACGACCTGTTTTTTCTTGAAACCGCGTGCGAGGAGCGCCTCAATCAAATTATGCGGCGTATCAGTCGTCAAAATCTTGCCGTTGTCCATGATCGCCAGCCGGTCGCACAAAACTTCCGCCTCATCCATATAATGCGTCGTCAGTATAATCGTCATGCCTTCATTGCGAATCTGCTTGATTAAATTCCACATATTACGACGCGCCTGCGGGTCAAGCCCAGTCGTCGGCTCATCGAGAAACAATACTTTCGGCGTATTCACTAGTGTTGAGGCAATAGCAAAGCGCTGCTTTTGTCCGCCGGAAAGTTGCTCAACATAGCTTTTCGCTTTGTCGATCAATTGAACTTTTTCAAGCAATTCATCGGCGTTCACCCGCGTACCATATAGGCTGGCGAACATTTTCAGCTGCTCGCGCAAATTTAGCTTGTCGTAAAAGCTGGTCGCCTGCAGTTGGATGCCAATGATACGCTTGACTTTCTTCGGCTGCTTAGCAACATCAATGCCGTCAATATGAGCTTGTCCGCCGTCAATCGGTCGAAGTGCTTCAAGCATCTCAAGCGTCGTCGTTTTGCCGGCGCCATTCGGCCCGAGAATACCGAAAATCTCGCCTTCACCCACGCTAAACGACACGCCGTCTACCACGTTTGTGTCGCTATACGTTTTCACTAGCTCGTTTGCCTCGACAATTTGTTTCGTCTGCGTCATGGTTCTCCTATAGCTCTGCCTCTATTCACTTTAGTATATCACTCCTTTCCCGAAAGCGCGGCAAGCGGTCACTTCAATATCGGTTTTGTATCTACGATTTCGCAGTTGTCTTGATATCAGCACATTGCTGTCGATATTCGTCGATAAGGGCAATGTCGCGCACATCCTTTTCTCTCGCGTGATCACACTTCCATTCGCGCATTGACTCAAGGCTCCAATAAGGTATTTCGTCGATATACACCGCGCTTTCGCGCATCGTTTCTAAATCATTACCAAACCAGTCCACCATAATTTCAAAGCGATCGATAGATATATAATCAGAACCGTCTTCGTGCTGTTGTATCTTATAATTCTGGTGCTTAAGATTGTTAAAAACATCGTGCGATACAAGCAGGTCGATATCACCCGCCGCGCGTATACCAAGCGTATCAAGCAACCCACTGCCTACCACCATGAAACTGCCGTCTGGGAGTGATAATTGTGATATAGCCTTTTTAATATCCATAGAAAACCGTTTCGACATATTTACATAACGTATTATAGCGGTTTTCAAATAACATATGTTACACCACTACCATCATAGAGTAATTCATATCCACCGAAAGTGCAAAACATCACGAAATATGCCATACTTAATAATTATGCAGCAATTACAGCACGCAGCAGCGAACAAGCAACGAATAACGAAGCGCTTCGCTATATATGCGTGTTTCATAGTATTCCTAGTTATTAGCGTGATTATTTATCTATGGACGCCGGCGCGGCAGCGCATACAATCAATTATGACTGTGACGACACTTGACCGTTCGCCTGGGCAAATGCAGTTTCCCAACATTAATACGAGCGAACTTAGTCCGGCACGGCAGCGGATAATCCAGATTGCCCGTAGTGAATTTACCGCGCAAGCCGACGGCACAAAATACAGCCAAGGTAGCCATGAGCCGTGGTGCGCCGATTTTGTCAGTTGGGTTATGAATCAAGCAGGTGTACCGCTGAAAAATCCGCATACGGGTAGCTGGCGTATTCCTGGCACATTCACGCTGCGCGAATATTATCAGGCGGCAGGACGATTCAAGCCAGCGGACTCCGGCTATGTACCGCAGGCGGGTGACGTAGCGATCTACCGCAATTCACCTGTATTTGGCGACCACACGCATATCGTGCTTGATTATAATAAAGGCGCGCTCGTCACCGTTGGCGGCAACGAAGCAAACCGCGTGCGCGTCATGACGAACACCGGTAAGCGCTATGAAGGATTACTTGGTTATGGTGTGCCAGAGTAGCAGGCAAAGTTACCGTAAAATTACTTCTTCTACAACAACGCTATTACTCGCCGATACACCGCAAGCGCGGTTTTAGCCTTTTCGAGCGATACCGATTCATCGGTTGTGTGCGCTCGCGCAAAATCGCCCGGACCATACACGACCGTTTGCACGCCGATATTCTGAAAGAACGCTTGATCAGTTGCGCCTAAACTTACAGAAACCCTGCCCTCTGGCAAACATGTTTGCACCGCGCGCAAAATCGGTGCATCGTCCGCACAGAGCGCTAAACTCACCGGCGCTGCTGCGTAGCGCCACGAGAAGTCGTACTCCTCTGCAAACACATTCATTTGCCGCTCAAAAGCTTCGTCAAGCCCTGGCGTTGTACGAACGTCAAGCGCCACATACGTTTTATCGGCGGTTTTATTCGCCGAGAATGATTGGCTCGGCGATACGCGCGTCGGCGTAAATGACGGCTCGCCAAGCATATTGTGGCGGTACGTTTGGTGTAACGTTTTGCGAATATCTGGCAATCCCATCAAAAAATGCGCCATTTTCGGCAGCGCGCTCGCCTGGTAATTCTCTTCCTGCGACGCATGCCCCGCCGTGCCGCTAAATTCTAATTCAACAAACCGGTTGCCGCGGTGCCCAACTTCGATCCGATCGCCATCTGTCGGCTCGGCGATTAAGCAACTCACTTCCGCATAGTTTGCCCGCTGCGCAAAAAATTTCGTAAATGCCGCCGAACCCGCACCATCAACTTCTTCGTTTGCGACTACTACGCACCACACATCCAAGTTATCACGGCGCGCATTAATGTATTCTTTTGCAACGATCATTTGCAAAGCCACACCCATTTTCATATCGCCCGAACCTAATCCATAGAGCCGCCCGTCCCGCACGTACGCCTGCCACGGATTGCGTGACCACGCCGATTCGTCGCCCGGCGCCACCGTGTCGACATGCCCGCACAAAATAAGCGCCCGAGGCGCCGTACCGCTTGCCACACGCACCACGCCAGCTGTAAACATGTCGTCAGTGAACACGTCATCAAATTTCATACCACGAAACCAATCAGCACAGAATTTCAAAATCTCCGCCTCGCCGCCTGATACCGACGGAATAGCAATAAGTTCTTTAGCAAGTTTTGTAACTTCTTCCATGGCGCGAACCTTTCACGATGTCATCAATGTTTGTTAAAATTGTATCACAACATCGTGCCGGGTTCGCCGGTTCTTCATCTTTATTCTTTAAGTCGTTAAGCGGACAATAGTTATTGCATTCTTTGCATAGCTCCGCCATATCTGCCGTCACTTCAAATAACTGCGCATCGCGCATGCCCAAGCTTCGTGCAATAGGTTCGCTCTTGCCGTTAGCGAACACCACCGACGCAACACCTTCGTTCGCCAGCTCGTTCACGAGTGCCGCCATAGCAGCCCGTGCCAGTCCGCGCCCGCGATACGCTTCTTTTGTGATAACCGAACCGATTTCCGACATTGGTACGCTATCTATACGCCGCGGGCGGGGCGCTGTTGCGCTTGCGTAACTGACTAGTTCGCCATCAATAAACGTCGCTAAGCCTTTTGAAGAATCATTCACGCCGCGCTCAGCGATTTCTTCCGGCGTCACAGCAATCATTGTTTCGCCGCCTTCAATTGTTTGCATAATCATTGCTGCGACCGCCGACCCAACCTCAGCGCGCACATCAGGCGATAATTCGTGCATAAGAGCGTGCGACACCTCTGTCGTCTTGCCTGTTCTATTTTTTACTAACTCCTTGCGCATTCTTTTATTATAACATAAAACGTAAGTATTTACAATAACTTGACGATCTGCCTGTTGATTCGTACTATATGCAGTATGAATATTTCGAGTCCTGACTTCGCTGACGGCGCTAAAATCCCAAAAGCTTGCGCAAGGCTTAGCGGTAATCGACGCCCAACACTGCGCATTGCCGGCGTGCCAGCAAATGCAAAAAGTCTCGCCATTATTTGCCATGATCCTGATGCGCCCGGGCGCGATGGATTTTATCATTGGACTGTCTGGAATTTGCCGCCCGAGACAACCGAAATCACTGGCAACACCCTGCCAAATGGCGCGGTTGAAGGCATAACCAGTTGGGGTCATTCCGGCTACGGCGGTCCTCAACCGCCGTTCGGCACACACCGATACCAGTTCTTTGTTTACGCACTCAACACTATGCTCGATATTCCAGCTGCTACAAAGCCGCAAGCATTGTCTGCTACTATGCAGCTGCATATCGTCGACCAGGCGGTATTGACGGGAATGTTCAGTGCGTTAGACACTTTTCGAAAGTAGATTTAGATTAAGCCATCTTGTACATGTCTTGATATACGCGTCCAATATGGTCAACAATCTCTGCATCAATCACCTTCCCCTCGTCAATATACTGCGCCGCTATATCCGTAATGCATAAGCCCGCCCATGCAATTACATCGTTTGTCGTGGCAGTACCTTTCGATCGCAATCTGTGAAATCCGCATTGGAACTCTTCAATCCTCGGTAACGGTTTACCAGACACAACCGTTCGAGCATATCCGCCGGTTATATTGTTCGCGAAACAATACACCAACGCTTCAATGTACATATTTTTCCAAGTAAATCCATACGGCGGACGGATATGGCTCGCGGCAATACATGTCTCGTACGACTGCTTCATCAATGCGCGGCTATGCGTCGAGCCTGATTCTATCGCGTGAATATACTCATGCAGCACAACGGTAACAACATTTGCTATAGCGCTTTGGCGGTACTTAATATACGGGCGCAGCAAGATAAAGTCGGTACCGCTAATCCGATGCCCAATCACTCCCGTATCGGGGATATTCGGTAATATATAGACTGTAAGCGTGGTATGCAAATCAAATGTCGAAGCGAGAAAGGTCTTAATATTCATAAGCAATTCATTAGTACGCGCGAAATCATACGCCTGGAGTAAATCGCGCCACCTCAGCATGGTTTTTTGCGCATCACGCCAAACGAACGCCTCAAACAGCGGCAGGCACGACAGCGTCCGCTCTGCAATTGTCTGCGCATCATGCGAGCGAATATTACCAGCGTATAATTCTGCCAACAGCTGCCGCGGGTTGGCATTGTGCTGCAAAATATATTTTACATCGTGCAGTGCTTTTCGTTGTTCTTGCGACAACACAGAGTGAATTTGCCCTGTATAATACGCTAACGACTTTGCGTCGACCGCCGACGAATCATCCCACCCAGCAACAATCTGCAGCCAATAATAAAAAGCTGCCTGCTTATCAACTGAGAAAACAACATCCATTCTTTTAGTATACGCTAATCTGCGAACTGGCTATTATATAGCTCGGCATAGAAACCATGCTGATCGAGTAACGCTTGGTGCGTACCCTGCTCAATGATATTGCCGTCTTTCACGACTAAAATCAGATCAGCGTCGCGAATCGTACTGAGCCGATGGGCGATAACGAAGCTAGTCTTGCCCTTCATTAGCCGATCCATTGCTTGCTGAATCAGTACTTCGGTGCGCGTATCAACCGAGCTGGTGGCTTCGTCTAAGATCAACATCGGCGTTTTAGCAAGCATTGCCCGCGCGATAGTCAGCAGTTGTTTTTCACCCTGCGAAATGTTCGTTGCCTCTTCGTCAAGCACCATATCGTAGCCGCCCGGCAACGAGCGAACAAAGTGATCAACGTGCGCTTCTTTGGCGGTAGCGATCAGTTCATCGTCGCTAGCGTCCGGACGACCGTAACGCAAATTATCGCGAATCGTGCCACTAAATAGCCATGTATCCTGCAGTACCATACCAAACATCTGCCGCACGTCGCTGCGCTTCATCTGGCGGATATCAACGCCGTCAATTTTAATCGCGCCGCTGTTAATTTCATAAAATCGCATCAGCAAATTTACCAGCGTCGTCTTGCCGGCGCCGGTCGGACCAACGAT
>CAJPSU010000041.1 GCA_905373345.1 Candidatus Saccharimonadota bacterium | reverse complement strand
GCCACGCGCTGTCCCGGCTTGACGCGCGCCGACAGACCCTTGATAACCGGCTCGTCTGGATTATAACCGAAAGTGACGTTATCAAATTCCACGCCGCCCTTCACTTTTTCTAGCTTTACCAAATCCCTACCCTCGCGCGCTTCTTCTGGTTCGTCGATGAACTCGAATACTCGCTCTGCCGCTGCAGCCGTTGACTGCAAGACGTTAGCGATATTCGCCGTCTGCTCAATCGGCTGATTAAACTGTCGCATATATTGAATAAACGCCTGAATATCGCCAACCTGCAAGCGACCATTGATCGCCAGCCAACCGCCCAGCACTGCCACACCGACGTAACCTAAATTTCCAACAAAATTCATAATCGGCCACATCAGTCCCGACAAAAACTGCGATTTCCAAGCGCTTACGTGCAGTTGATTATTAATTGCCGTAAATTTTGCGAGCGACCGCGCTTGCCCGTTAAATACGCGCATGACTTGATGCCCGGCATACATTTCCTCAATATGCCCATTCAGTTTGCCGAGCTCGGTTTGCTGGCGAGTGAATTGTACCTGCGATTTTTTCGCAATTAGCAGCACAAAACCCATGCTCACTGGCAACACCAGAAGTGCTACTACTGTCATCTGCCAACTAATTGATAGCATCATTGCGACGATACCAGCAATCATTACCACTGCCGACACGATTTGCGACAGGCTTTGGTTTAGTGTCTGGCTGATTGTGTCAACATCGTTTGTGACGCGACTGAGCACCTCACCGTAAGTTTGCTTATCAAAGTAGCTGAGCGGCAAACGGTTAATTTTCAACGAAATATCACGCCGCATCTGAAATGTGACTTTTTGCGTTACGTTTGTCATGATCCAGCTTTCAAGATAGCGGAGCGTTGCACTCAACAGATATAGCCCAACAAGCCATAGGACGATTTGGCCAATTGCGTCAAAGTGGAATGCAGGCTTTTTCGTCATATCAAGCGCGCGGATCGTGTCAAGCTGACCGGCTGGGATTTTGCCTTCAACCTCCGACTTGTTCGGCAATCTGTTTAATATATCGCCGCCTGTTGTGCCGCTTGGCAGCTTTGTATCCGCCGGCAGTTTTTTCGTGATCGTATCGTATGCTTTGATGCTAACGTAATCTTTCACAATTTGGTTAGTTGCCTCGCCGAGGATTTTCGGGCTGACAATCGCAAAAATCGTACTGCCAACCGCAAGCACCGCGACCGCCAGCAACTGCCAACGAAACGCCGCCAAATAACATACTAATTTTTTCATCGTATCGCGAAAGTTTTTAGCTTTTTCGCCCGCACCCATATTTCCCATCGGTCCGCCTTGGCGCACGCGTGGTCGTTTTTTAAAATCTTGCCTATTACTCATCGCGCTACTCCTTTCTGCCGCCGGACGGATCGCGTAGCAGACCTTTTTGACGCTGATGATGGCGTAGCAACATTAGCCGCTAGCTGCGCAAGCTCTCCATCATACAACTGCGACGCGGCAATTTCTTGGTATATACGGCACGACTGCATCAATTCGGCATGCGTGCCCTGCCCGACGATTTTGCCCTCGTCAAGTACGATGATTTTATCAGCATTCATAATCGTGTTGATACGCTGCGCCACGATCAGCATAGTTTTATGTTTCATCTCCTTAGCAAGCGCGCGCCGCAACCTCGCGTCAGTCTTAAAGTCTAGCGCCGAAAACGAATCGTCGAAAATATAAATCTGCGCCTGCGTTGCCAGTGCGCGCGCAATTGATAACCGCTGACGCTGTCCGCCCGATACATTGCTACCACCCTGCGCAATACTACTATCGTATGCGCTGTCAAGTTCATTAATAAATTCTGCCGCCTGGGCAATCTGCGTCGCTTTCTCAAGCTCCTTACGCGACGCTTTCTGATTACCGTAAGTAATGTTACTCGCAACCGTACCGCTGAACAGTACGCCTTTTTGCGGTACATAGCCGATGCGAGAGGTCAGTTCACTGAGCGTGACATTACGAATATCAACACCGTCAAGCAGAATCTGCCCAGCACTCACGTCATAGAACCGCGGGATTAAATTAATAAGGGTTGATTTACCGCTGCCCGTACTACCGATAAACGCCGTTGTTTGCCCCGGCTCAGCAGTAAAGTTAATACCCGACAGTACTGGTAAATCCGCGCCTGGGTAACTAAATGTCACGTCGCGAAACTCAATTTTTCCCACGCCATCCGCCGGAAGATGATTCGGCTGTTTCGGATCAGTAATTGACGGCTGTGTATTCAAAATCTCGCTGACGCGCCGCACCGACACTGCTGCGCGCGGCACCATAATAAATACCATCGAAATCATCAAGAACGAAATAATCACCTGCATCGCGTACTGCAAAAACGCCATCATATTGCCAATTTCTAGCGTACCAGCGTCTACCAGCCACGCGCCAAACCAAACAATCGCAATACTTGTAAGGTTCATAACTAGCATCATCACCGGATCAAGCACCATCATTAAACGATTCACAAACAAATTTAGTCCGTTCAACTCATTATTCACGCGCTGAAATTTCGTTTGCTCAATTTTTTCATTGTGGAACGCCCGCACAACCCGCAAACCCGTTAAGTTTTCGCGCGTTACTAGATTCAGTTTATCAACCAGCTGCTGTAATCTCTTGAATCGTGGAACTGCCACAGCGAAGAGTATAACAATTATAATCAACAGCCCCACCACTGCCGATGCGATAATCCACGTCAAATTTGGCGCATTTTCTAACGCTTTCTGAACACCACCAACCGCCATTAGCGGCGCCATCAGCGCAAAACGCAGCAACATCATCAATGTCATCTGAATTTGCTGGATATCGTTCGTTGAGCGCGTAATAAGCGATGCGGTCGAAAACTGATTAAAATCCGCAATCGCGAAACTCTCAATCTGCGCGAATACCCGCCGGCGCACATCCCGCGCTAATCCTGTAGCAATCCGCGCCGCGAAAAATACGCTTGCAATCGTGCAGATACCGCCAACTAACGCAACGACGATCATCATGCGGCCATCCGCCCAAATCGAATCAAGATTTTGCAAAATAATCCCCTTGTTGACGATATTCGCTGAATAATCCGGCAAGCGCAGCGACATCATCACTGCGACATACGTGAATACCACCAGCGCAACAAACGCCGCAACGTACGGTTTACATAATTTCAAAATCGGTTTCATTAGGTGTTCTTTCCGTTAATCCAGTTACTATTTTACACCATTTTTATGCGGGATCAGGATTTGCATGAACTTCACCAATAGACATTTCTAGCCTTCTGTATGCTATCGCGGTATAATTTAATTATGAAAAGCTTTGATTGGCGGCGGGGATTGTTATCGCTTACCGGACTAAAACGCCTTATCCGGCAACCGCGGTACGTTGCGCTCAGTATTGCTGTTGCATTTTTATTTTCGATCGTCATTTACGGGCTGATTCATATCAATTTCTACGGTTCGCTTCTTCTGTCTTCATTGCCAATTGTTGATAAGCTTGCACTTATCGGCCAGCTTATTGCCGCATTAGCCCGCGACGCATTTACGACAAGCGCTGGTTTTCTCATTATTCTTATTTCGCTTTTGCAGGGTGTCGCCATTGCCGCCATCGTGTTCGACGCCAAGCACAACCGCGCAAACAACAAACAGCTTGCGTCGCGCCAAACCGCAACGAGCGGTATTGCTGCCGTGGCCGCTGCGCTTGGACTCGGCTGCGTTCCCTGCGGTACATCGCTTATTTTACCGATCGTGACCTTGTTCTTTTCTGGCGCCGCCGCCACAACTGCCGCGCACATTGCCAACAGCCTCGTACTGATCGTTGCGCTTTGTTTGAGTATATGGTCGCTTGCGAGGTCGGGTTATATCGTTTATATTCATACGGAATTAACACAGCAAAAGGAGTCTCATGCGTAACAATCGTGGTATTGCACCAGTCAACATCGTTCTTGGCATTGTCGCCGCTGGTATTGTCGCGTTGTTTGTATATAATATTGCGAACCGGCCGCCCAACCAGCATATCGGCGACAGCAAGCCATGGGTGCAACATATGTCGCGCGGCAATGCAGACACAAAAAACGTTTTTATTGATTACACTGACTATTTTTGTTCATACTGCGCCCAGGTCGAAGCGGCAACATCGCAGCACGAATTTAACGATACGTACATCAAACCTGGCAAGCTGCGCTACGAACACCGCGTCATCACCGTACTCAAAAACATGGTACCTAACAGCGAGCAAGGCGCTGAGGCCGCTTACTGCGCCGCCGACCAAAATAAGTATTGGGAATATACGCACGACATCGTACCGCGCATCAAATCCGACTACTTTGACAAAGGTATCGGCGTAAAAAATGTCGCTGTGCCGAAAGAAATTCCGAAGTTGCCGCTCAACTACTTCGCTGAATCGGCAAAATCAGCTAAGTTGGATGTTGCCGCATTTAGCGATTGTATGACGCACGAAAAGCATAAGTCCGAAATTGAGGCTAATACCAAACGAGCGCTGGCGCTCGGCGTGTCGGGTCTGCCATACATAGTAGTCAACAACTACACGACGAGTGGTTTCGCCGGCGGATACAACGGGCTGCAGACGATTCTAAAAGCAGGCGGCGTCAATCCATAGCAGTAGACTGCGGATATATCACCGCAAGCGATTGCTCGACGCGTAAACGCGCCGGGTGAGTCCGCAGCCATTCGTCAACCGCCCGCGCAGCACCCGGCAACGCTTCGTTCGTGTAGTCATCAACGACAATCACCGCGCCGTCCGCCAGCTTGTCCTCAACAAGCCGCAGCGGCGTGAGAATCGACTCGTAATAATCGCCGTCCAAAAACGCGAAGCTGATTGGCGCCGGTACATCGCTCGGATGCAAATCACGAAACCACCCCTTATGAATGCGCGGCAATGGCACGCCGGCTTTTTTGAGATTCATAATAAATTGCCTCTTCGTCGCTAACAACTCGCCTGGGCGAAATTGCTCGCCGACAGGGCTAATGTCGGGCGTCGTCTTTTCTGGCAAACCAGCAAATGAATCGTAAACATGAAATTGCTTGCCGCCCAGCCACCGCGCAATATGAATGCTCGCCGTGCCCGCGTAGCAGCCAAATTCAACCACCGCACCAGGCACTGTCTGGACACGTACCAGCTCGCGCAGGATAATCGCCAGCTCGCGAAACGTAATTTGTTCGGACAATAGCGTAGCAGCAGCAAGATATCTCTCTAAACTCATGCTTTTATTATACTCGCTGGTCGGGTATACTAAGGAAGACGTCGGGGTGTGGCGCAGCTTGGTAGCGCGCACCGTTCGGGACGGTGAGGTCGCTGGTTCAAATCCAGTCACCCCGACCAGGTGTTCGACACTCAAACCCACGTCCTGAGAGACCTCAGGCGTGGGTTTTTGGGTTGAACACGGCTTGTTCTGGACGGTTTTTGGCGGTTTGAGGCAGCTCTGCCAGCTCGGAGGCTGCGTGTCGGGTCTGGTGTTTGCGACCTCATGACCCCCTGCGACCTCGTGACCCCGTGGTACTGGGAGGGTCTGTGCTGTGCCTGGTGGCTGTAATGTGTGGGGTTGGTCACTGGCTGTAGTGGCAGGGGTTGCTGCCTGATCCTCGTCGCATTCTCCTGGATCCGTGGTGATGAGCTTCCTGCTCTCCTCACCCTCGGGCAAGGTCTGCTCGTTGTCTGTCGGGCTTCCGCTCCAGCCTAGGATGCTGTCAAACGACGGCAGGCAGGTCGCTGTGGCAGCGATCTGCCCGGCATCCTGGCCTGGCACCAGGTACACATGCTCGAAGAACAGTTGGTTGAGCATGCGGCGGATGTGGTTGGGTGCGTGGTGGTAGGCGATGGCCATGTGCTGGGCAATGTCCAGTGCCTGACCAACTAGTTCTTCTTTGTCTTCTAGATCTTGTTCTAGGGTTTGGATACGATGGTTGGCAGCGGTTAGGCTGCGGGTGATACGTTGTTGTTCTTTGCGTAGTAGCTCTACGGGGATGGCGCCCTCGTAGTGGGCTTGGAGGAGCTTGTGCTGCTGGTGCTCTAGCTTCTGCCGGGTGGCGGTGATCTGGGTCAGCTGCTGCTGGGTGTCCTGAACCATGCGGGCTAGTTGGTGGCGGAGTGCCTGTTCCAGCTCCTCGCGCCGGGTGGACCGCAGGTGGATGCGCTGGTAAAGGTGTTCGACCTCGTCCTCTACGGTCTCGGTCAGGGTGGCGCGGAAGGTGCAGTCTGGTTGTTTCCTGGAGTGGCGGCCCAGGCAGACGAAGTACTGGTAGGTGGTCTGCTTGGGTCTGGCGGTGGTGATGATCAGGCGTGAGCGGCAGATGCCGCAGTAGACGGTGGACTTCAGGTAGTGCGGGTCGGATGGTTCGCTCGCCGTTGACCCTGCCACTACAGCCAGT
>CAJPSU010000040.1 GCA_905373345.1 Candidatus Saccharimonadota bacterium | reverse complement strand
TGAAGATGGGCTGTTCGCGGCGATTGAAAATCAAGAATAGAATTTACTACTACAGCAGAAAGCCTCCAAATCCCCGAGAGGCTTTTTGTTTGGCTATAGGCGCGCTATCGGCGGTTCTGTGTGGTGAGGCGGGCAAAAAAACTGTAAGAAAATTAGCACTCTCCCTTGACGAGTGCTAACATTATCGGTATACTAGGACACATGGGCTGTTATACTAGAGAAACGGAGCATAACGAATAATGCCAGAGGATTTTGCAGATTTTATTTCACATTTGACTGATAATGCGCGCGCGAGCGTGCAGCATGCTGATGCAATTGCGCGCGGTAACGGCAGTAATTATATCGGGACTGAGCACCTATTGCTGGGTGTATTGGCGCAGGGTTCAAGCTCGGCGGCAAAAGTGCTCGCAGACGCGGGCGTAACGCTGCAGCAGGCAGAAATAGCGCTTGATATCAAACCGTCGCGCGTCGTAACAAGTACAGGCGTCGTCGGTTTAAGCGAAACGGCGATGTTGACGCTGCGCATGGCGTGGGAGGCTGCTAAAGAATATAATCACGATTTTTTGGGTACCGAGCATATTCTTTATAGCGTGCTGCGCCAAGGTAACGCGCGGGCTACGACGCTGTTGCGCGATATGGGCGTGGACGTCGATAAAGTAATGAATGAACTTGAAGACTCGTTTGAAGAAAATCGCAGCGAGCACGGCGATGTTGCGACCGAGCCGCGGCGGCGGGCGGTACGCGGTGGCGCGCTTAGCGCGTTCGGGATTGACTTGACGGCGAAAGCGGCAGCGGGCGAGCTTGACGCAATGATCGGGCGCGATAAGGAGCTAGAGCGTATGATTACGATCCTCAGCCGGCGTACAAAAAATAATCCTGTGCTGATTGGCGAGCCGGGCGTTGGTAAGACAGCCATCGTTGAGGGTTTGGCGCAGCGTATCGTGCACGAGGACGTGCCGGCGCATTTGCTTGACAAACGCGTGATTATGCTAGATATGGCGGCGATGATCGCAGGCACGAAATATCGCGGCGAGTTTGAAGACCGGTTGAAAAAGGTCGTCACGGAAATCAAAAAGCAGGCGAATATTATCGTGTTTATTGACGAGCTGCACTTGCTAGTGGGCGCTGGTGCGGCTGAGGGCAGCATGGACGCGGCAAACATTTTGAAGCCGGCGCTCGCCCGCGGCGAGCTGCATATGATTGGCGCGACGACGCTCGACGAATACCGCAAGCACATCGAAAAAGATACGGCGTTGGAGCGGCGTTTTCAGACGATTGTCGTGAAAGAACCGACGATTGCGCAAACGATTGCAATTTTGAAAGGGCTGAAAAGTTATTATGAAAAACATCACGGCGTGACGATTACTGATGACGTGATCGAATCGGCGGTATACATGAGCGACCGTTATGTGTCTGATCGCTTCATGCCGGACAAGGCGATTGATGTGCTTGACGAAGCGGCGGCGCGCGTGCGAGTTAAGCAAGGGCATGTGCCGAGCCGGCAGCGCGATTATCTGAAAGAGCTTAAGCATTTGAACGAGCGTATGGAAGAGGCGGTTGCGCATGAAGATTATGAGCGGGCGGCACTCTACAAGCAGCGGATTAGCCAGATTAATGAGAAACTAGAGGTCGAAAAAATCGCGCAAGAAGGTAAACGAGCGATTCAGCTGACCGATGGCGACGTGGCGCATGCTATCGCGGTGATGACCAGCATACCGGTCGAGAAAGTGCAGACCAGCGAAGCAAAGTTACTGCGGCAGCTTGAAAAGCATTTAAGTAAATATATTATCGGACAGCGCGAGGCGATTCAGAAAGTGTCGCGCGCGATTCGGCGCAGCCGCTCTGGCGTCGCAAGCAGCCGCCGCCCGATTGGCAGCTTCGTGTTTATGGGGCCGACAGGCGTAGGTAAAACGCAACTTGCTAAGGTGCTGGCACGTGAAGTGTTTGGCAGCGAAGACGCGCTTATTAAAATTGATATGAGCGAGTTCGGCGAAAAGCATAATACATCGCGGCTTGTTGGTGCGCCGGCGGGTTATGTTGGCTACGAAGACGGCGGCAAGTTGACTGATAAAATTCGGCGTCAGCCTTACAGCGTTGTGCTATTTGACGAGATTGAAAAAGCGCACCCTGACGTATTTAATTTGCTATTGCAGCTGCTTGAAGACGGCGTGTTGACCGACGCAAAAGGCAGGGAAGTGAGCTTTCGTAACACGATTATTATTCTGACGAGCAATCTTGGAGCCGATCAGATGATGAAAGAATCGGAGCTTGGATTTCGTGCGCATAGCGTTAAGAACGGGCAGCTTGACTCGCTGCACGAACGTAATGCCCGCTTAACGCGCGAAGCGCTTGAAAAATATATGCGTCCAGAACTCATTAACCGTTTTGACGGCATCATTACATTCCGTGCACTCACGCGGGCGGAGGTCGGTAAGATTTTTGACCTGCTAATTGGAGAGTTGCGCCAGCGGCTCGTGCGGCAAGGCTTGGCGTTGAAAGTTGCGCCTGCGGCGAAACGCTATCTGATCGACAAAGGCTATACAGTGAAGTATGGCGCGCGCCCACTGCGCCGTATCATTGAGGATGAGGTTGAGCATGCGATTGCCGAGGGGGTTTTGGTAAATTCGTACAAAAAAGGTGATATTCTAGAAGTAGTATTAACCAAGGGGGTGATCGCGATTGAACGGAGCAGCGAAACCGAAACGAACTAGCTTCATGCGATCGTTTGCTGCGATCGTGGTAGCTGCTGGCGGGTTGGCGGCGGCGTATTGGTTTGGTCCGCAGCTGCTTGACGAGTTTCGCGCGCAGCAATATACGCCGTCATCGCAGATCTCAGCGATTGAACAGCGCGTAACGCTGACGTCAGCAGGCAGGCGGATTTTTCACGCGACTAGTCCTGAGGTGCAGGACTCAGGGCAGTTCAACAGCAGTTGTCATAGCGTGGAGCGGACGACGGCCATCTTGGGGTGCTACTATCGCGACCGGATTTATTTATATAATGTGCAAAACAACGAACTTGATGGCGCGCTTGACGTGACGGCGGCGCATGAGTTGCTGCATGCGGCGTATGCGCGGTTGAACGCATTTGAACAGCAGAGGGTGGACGGATTAGTGCGTGCAGCGTATCAAAAAGTGAAAGACGAGCTGACGCTAAAACGTTTAATGGAGTACTATAAACAGGCGGAGCCAGGCGCTGAGGTTAATGAATTGCACTCAATTTTAGGCACGACGATCGCAAATCTCGACAGCGAGCTAGAGCGGCATTACGCGCGCTATTTCACGAACCGTGCGAGTATCGTAGCGCTAAATCGGCGTTATACGCAAGTATTTTCGGAGTTAGACCAGCAGGCGGCATCGTTAAGAGCGAAGATATCTACTAAAGAATCGTCACTTAAAACTGAAACGGATGCTTATCAGAATGAACTGAATCAATTAAACTCCGATATTCAAAGCTTCAACCAGCGGGCGGCAAGCGGTGATTTTTCGTCGCAAGAGTTCTATGCGGCGCGAAATGTACTTTCAGGGCGCGTTGCGGCATTAAATCGCCGGCAAAATCAATTAAACGCACGTATATCAGCGTATAATACGATGATTGTCGAATACAACAAGCTTGCTGTGCGGGCGCAGCAGCTGAATCAAAGCATGAATGGCGTGAGTGCGCCGAGCGAGGTGAAGTAGTGGCAAAAGCGCGCAGCCAATTTGTGTGTCAGCAGTGCGGCGCGAGCTACCCAAAGTGGGCCGGCAAGTGTGAGAACTGCGGCGAGTGGAACTCACTCGTAGAGCAGGCTGTACGTGCGGCGGGCAATTCGGCAGTGGCGCGTAGTGCCGCGCACGGCAATATATTGAAAGCGCAGTCAATGCGTTCAATCTCAGCAGAAGCATCAACTGCACGTCTTGGTACGGGTATTGCTGATGTAGACGCGGTATTGGGTGGCGGTATTCTACCGGGCGGCGTTATGCTGCTGGCTGGTCAGCCGGGTATCGGCAAGTCGACGCTATTGCTGCAAATAGCGGCGCATATCTCTGAAGAAGCGCTAGTGCTGTACGCGAGCGGCGAGGAGTCGGCGTCGCAAGTTAAACTGCGAGCTCGGCGCTTGGGTGCGGTGGCGGGCGACCATCTGCAATTTGTCGCAAGCACGAGCGCTGACGATATTGCGGCGACGATTCGCAGCGGCGCTTACAAACTTGTTATTATTGATAGCATTCAAACGCTTAGCCTTGAAGAGGTGGCGAGCGCGCCGGGAACGGTCAGCCAAATTACTAACTCAAGCAACGTCATTATTCGTGCCGCTAAAGCGTCCGGCGCAGCGGTGATTTTGGTCGGACATGTCACGAAAGAAGGTTCAATTGCCGGACCAAAAGTGTTGGAGCATTTAGTTGATGTTGTATTGCAGTTTGAGGGCGACCGCTATGGCGGCTTCAAAGTAGTGCGCGCGGTAAAAAATCGCTACGGCTCGACCAGCGAAGCGGCGATTTTCGAGATGAACGAAAACGGTTTGAGCGTGGTAGAAAATCCGTCGGCGGCGCTGCTGGCTGAGCGGCAAAACGCCGACGGTTCAGTGGTGCTGGCGACACTAGAAGGTAATCGTCCGATTTTGGTAGAAATTCAAGCCCTTGTCAATTCGACAAATTTCGGGTATCCTAAAAGGACGGCGAGCGGATTCGACTTGAATCGTCTCAACCTGTTGATTGCTGTGCTTGAGAAACGCACAAAACTGAACTTATCTGACAAAGATATTTATATCAATGTAGTGGGCGGACTGAAGTTGGCGGATCCAGCGGCCGATTTGGCTGTTGCGATGGCAATCGCTTCGGCGGCAGCGGGGCGCAAGCTAGACGATGGCTTGGTGGTGTTCGGTGAAGTTGGTTTGGGCGGTGAAATCCGCTCGGCGCGACTACCTAATAAGCGTATTGCTGAGGCGAAGAAGCTCGGTTTTACCCAGGCGATTGCTCCAAAATCGGGCAAAAAGAATTCATTTGTGCGCGGCGTGCATGATTTGCGCCAGGCGCTCATTGACTACATGAAGTAGTTGCTAACAGAGATCAAATCTCGCGAAAAGAAAGGAACGTATGGAAACAAAAGATATTGTATTGCTAGCGGTGACGCTATTAATTTTGGGCGAAGTGTCATATTTATTGGCGCGGCTGCCAAAGACGAATATTAAAGCGAAAGACCGCGCGATTTTAGTCGATACATCAGTATTGATGGACGGGAGGATTGTTGCGGTAGCGGGTACGGGATTCATTGGCGGCACGCTGGTGATTCCGCGCTCGGTGATCGGTGAACTGCAATTTTTAGCAGACCATGCCGATAGCGATAAACGTGCTCGTGCGCGCCATGGGCTTGACGTTGTGACGGAATTGCAGGCGATGGAGCGTGTCTCAGTGGAGTTGCTACAGGACGGCAGCCGTGCTAGCGAAGGTGTTGATGATCGGCTGCTATTGCTTGCAAAACAACACGGCGCGGTTATCATGACGCTTGACTATAATCTTAACAAAGTCGCAGCGGTGGAAGGTACGGAAGTGCTAAATCTGAATGAGCTGGCGCAGAGTCTGCGCATGGAATATTTGCCGGGAGAAAAGCTTCTTCTTGATCTGATTCAAAAAGGACAAGACTCGCATCAGGCGGTCGGTTATTTGCCGGACGGCACGATGGTCGTCGTTGAACAGGCGAGCGGCAAAATTGGGCAAACGCATACGGTCGAAATCGTGCGCAGTCTGCAAACAGCGGCAGGGCGCATGATGTTTGCGAAATTAGTAAACGAGGCCCAGCCGGAAAAACGCCGTACGCAGCGCCAATCGTCAAAATCGCACGACGCAATCTCTACTGCGGCGTCAGGCGAACTAAACAAAGCGGCAAAATTGCAAGTAGCAAACAATACATCAAACGAGTCGGCTGCCCTGTCTACTTCAAATCAACGCCGTCGAGGTAAAAACGCGTCAAGCGTGCAACGTAGTAGTACGGCAGCCCAAGCGCACTCGGCAAAAACAGCGCAGTCGCCGCGCATGCAGCACACGCCCGAAGATAGCAAAGCTTCTCGCCGGACGCGCACTTCGCGAAAAGGAAAAGACGGTGCGGCGGTACAGGCTTCGCGCTTGCAGCCAAATGCAAATTCCGCGCCGCGCTGTACGAATCATTCGCGCCGCAAAAATCACGAGGATGACCTGATCGCTCTCGTGAATGAGCAGTAGCGAGCAGATTTCTCGGGCAGCCTTTGGGAAACGAGCTTATTGCTAACTGCCGCTTGATGAACTGCTGCTCTTTTGGTAGCTCGTGCTATTTGTCGCGGTGTAGTAGCCGACGTCAGTTACCTTTGCGGTGATCGTGCCGCTTGTAGCGGACGCCAAGTCGGTCGGCGATAATGTCCATGTACCGTTGCTGTCGACCTGTTTGCTGGCAACAACCGTACTGCCGGATAGTAATTCAATCGGCTGAAGCGTGTAGCGCCCGTGCGTATACGTGACGGAGACGGTGCCACTT
>CAJPSU010000039.1 GCA_905373345.1 Candidatus Saccharimonadota bacterium | reverse complement strand
ACAAAGGTACGCTTGACTTTGACGTGCTGATCGCAACGCCCGCCTACATGCCAAAACTTGGCAAGTACGCCCGTCAGCTTGGTCCGAAAGGTTTAATGCCGAACCCAAAGAGCGGTACTGTCGCTGCTGACGTTGTTAAGGCCGTTTCCGAGGCTAAAGCCGGCAAGGTTGAATATCGTGTTGACAAGCAAGCGATCATCCATCTCGGTATTGGCAAAGTTAGCTTTGGTGTCGACAAGCTTGAAGAGAATGCAAAAACGTTCTTCGCTAGTTTGCAGAGCCAAAAGCCGTCTAGCTTGAAAGGCAGTTACGTTAAGTCGACCGCTATTGCCACGACGATGGGGCCGGGGATTGCAATCGAAAACCAGGTAAATTAAACATAGCATAAAGTTAAGCCTGTGCGCGCTGCTTACGTGTACTTACGTAAGCAGCGTTTATAGTTTTAATTTGCACTTACTTCACATTCGTCGTACACTGGAATTGACGATAATTTCATGAGGGAACGAATGAGAACGCAAGAACATGCATATCTTGATTTGCTGCGCGATGTGCGTGATAATGGCGAGAGTAAGGATGACCGTACTGGTACAGGTACGCGCAGCGTGTTCGGGCGGCAGATACGGTTCGATCTATCGAGCGGCGAGTTCCCCGCACTCACGACGAAACGGCTCTATTTTGATACTTGCAAACGCGAGTTGTTATGGTTTTTAAGCGGCGACCGCAATCTAGAAGCGCTCGCACGGCAAAATGTACACATTTGGGACAGCTGGCCGTACCGGCATTATGTAGAGGTGATAGAGAGGCGCCGGGTGTCTCCAGAAGAGACGTCTACGCCGGAGTGGCGTAACGGCATGAAAGCGTTTGTCGGACGCATTACGACAGACCACGCTTTTGCTGAGCGATGGGGTGATTTAGGTCCGGTTTACGGCTATCAATGGCGGCATTGGCCAGATGGAAAGGGCGGCGAAATCGACCAAATCCAGCGCGCTGTCGACACGATCAAAACGAACCCGGCTAGCCGGCGTAACATTGTGAGTGCGTGGAATGTTGCTGATATTGACGAGATGGCGGTGGCGGGGCTGCCGCCATGTCATACAATGTTCCAGTTCAACGTGCGCGGCGATCGACTGGATTGTCAATTATACCAGCGTAGCGCTGATATGTTTTTGGGTGTGCCGTTCAATATTGCTAGCTATGCGTTATTGCTCTGCATGATGGCGCATGTCACCGAACTCAAACCGGGCGAGTTCATCCATACATTCGGCGACGCGCATATCTATAATAATCACATTACGCAGGTTGATGAACAACTTAGTCGTGAGCCGCTACCGCTGCCAGAACTGTGGTTAAACCCAGAAGTTGACAACATCTTTGAGTTTACACCGGATGACATCAAGCTTATTAACTATCAGTATTGCCCGAGCATCAAAGCACCGGTAGCGGTGTAGTAGGGTTTTAAGTGTGCAGCAAGACTGCAAGTATTACGCGCGCATATATGTTACAAAACTATAGGCGTATTGATTCGCTTCATCTGCCGGGAATGATTGACGTTTGTGCTCGTGCCAGCTGTCGTCGAGTGATGGAAAGTAACGATCGATGCCAGTAAACGAATGATCAACTTCAGTTGCATGAATAACGTCGCAATCCGCCAGTGCTTGCTCGTAGATGCTTGCGCCGCCGATTATTATACACGGCTGATGCTGCGCGATTTCATATGCTCGCGCTAGGCTATCAACTGCTATAACGTCCGCTGCGTCAAGCGCCCGATGCGTTACGACGATATTCTCGCGCTGCGGCAATGCTCGTCCAATCGACTCAAACGTTGCGCGCCCCATGATGATTGATTTGCCTATTGTCAGCGCGCGAAAATGTTTCAAATCGGCTGGCAGTGCACGCCCCCATGGCAAATTGCCGCGCGCGCCGATACCACGGTTTTTATCGTATGCCACGACAATACATTTCTCCATACGTTCATGATACAATATCGGTAGCATTAGGGGAAATTATGCAAGAATCAGCGGCCATTTATAGCGACATTGAGATAAAAAAAGCGCTTGCGAGCGGGCATATTGTGTGTGATCCGGCACCCGCGCGAATCAACGGCTCAAGCATCGACGTGACGCTTGGCTATTATTTTTACTACGCTGGAGGCGCCAAAAACGGCGATGCGCTGTTTAATCCGTTTGACCAGGCGGACGTTAAGCGGTATTTTGGCGCGTACAACATCGCGAAACCATGGCGCGACGCGCGGAAACGTTTGGCGAGCTCAATTGCAAATATCGCAGAGATTACTAACATTTCCGCCGACCACCCCGTTATCGTTTTGCGGCCGAATGAGCGGATTCTCGCGCATACGCATGAGTTTATTGGTATTTTGCCGCCCGGCACGACCAGCATGCAAGCGCGCAGTACTACAGGGCGAATCGGTATATCGGCGTGCTATTGCGCGGGGTGGGGCGATCCAGGCTATATCAACCGTTGGACGATGGAAATCCACAATTTGAATGAGCGCGAGCATATTGTATTGCCCGTTGGCTATCGTATCGCGCAAATTGTCTTCAGTGCTACCGGCCCGGTTGAGACAGAATATTCGCGCGCTTCGGGCAACTATCAATCTGTGTCAAGCGCCGACCTTGCTGCTATCAAAGCTGCTTGGCGCCCCGATATGTTGCTGCCGCGCGCTTACGCATCGCCCGTTAAGTTGCCGCGGGTAGTTGAGGGGCTTGCTGAAGGATTACTATAATGATCACGCGCGGGCGCTACATCGTCATTGAGGGGAATGATGGCACAGGAAAATCAACGCAAGTTCGCCTTTTGCAAACATATTTTCATAAGCAGGGGTATAGCGTGGTAACTGTTGAGGAGCCAGGCGGCGGCTCAGTGTTTACGACGCCTGTTGCTCGTTATCTACGCACGATTATCAAGAATAGGCAGTTGCAGCGCGATCCAGAAATTAATCTGGCATTGTTCAGCGCGGCGCGGCGGGAACTATGGCAGCACAGCATTGCGCCGGCGCTTGAGCAGGGCGCGGTCGTACTGGCGGCGCGCAATTATCTCTCGACGCTCGCATACCAAGGTTACGGCGAAGGGCTTAACCTCGATCATATTCGCAAAACGACCGCGCTTTTCACTGATGCGCGTTATATGTCACCGGACCATGTAGTTGTTCTGACTATGAACGACGACGCCGAGCGCAAACGTCGCCTCGCCAAACGTAGCAACTCAGCGCATCTTGATGCGTTCGAATCGCGCGCTGATGATTTTCAACATAGAGTAAATAACGGTTACGCTGCGCTCGCCCGCGATATGGCGCTGCCCGTTGTTGAGTGTATCGCGCCAGACCACCGCAAGACACCGGCAGAGATTCAGGCGGAGATTTTACAGATTATTTCATAAGTGGAAGTGTCCAGTTGGCTGGTGCTGCATTGCTGTTATGGTAAATCTCGCGCGCATTCTTGCGGTCTTAGCACTCTTCTGTTACAATATCTGGTAAGACATTGCCAAAGACCGTAGCGGGCGAGTCGCAAAAAGCGAAGCGCCGATAAGAATGCTACCGAGGGAATTACTCCGTTTTTCGTCTTTGCGCATGCAGGGGCGTTTTTTGTCAGTGTCGAACCTTAACAATGCGGTCTCATTTATCAAAGCAAACGAAAGGATTTTGTCTATGGCGATTAGCAAAGACAAGAAACAAGCTTTGGTCGCAGAAATGAGCGAGCTGTTCGCGAACGCGAAAAGCACGGCTGTCGCAAAATACCAAGGGATCAGCGTGGCTGAGTTGCAGGAATTGCGTAAAAACGCACGCGAAGCCGGCGTTGTCATCAAAGTGGTGAAGAACCGCCTGGTGCGCGTTGCGATGAGTAAAAGTAGTACTTATGAAAGCACCGATACAGCGGCGCTCACAGGACAGCTGCTTTATGCCGTATCGCAGGACGATGAAGTTATGCCTGCTAAGGTGCTGAATGATTTTGCCAAAACTCATCCAGCACTTGAGCTCGTCGCTGGCTTCAGTGGCGAAGGAGTAGCGCAAAGTACTGCTGAAGTAACGGCGCTTGCTGGCTTACCGAGCAAGAATCAGCTTATTGCTGAAACGATGGCGCAATTGCTCTCACCGGTTCACGACGTTACGAATGCGCTTTCTGGTAATCTTCATGCGCTGCTTGACGGTGTCGCCGATAAGGCCACTGCGTAAGAACCAAAGTTTAGTATTAATGTTAGAAAATACCAAAGGAGAAATTCTATGGCAGATGTAAAGAAACTTGCCGAAGAACTGACCAAATTGACAGTTCTAGAGGTGAACGAATTAAAAACCGTTTTGAAAGAAGAATACGGCATTGAGCCGGCTGCTGCTGCGGTTGCAGTCGCTGGTCCGGCTGCTGACGCGGGCGCTGCTGCCGCCGACGAAAAAACCGAATTTACCGTCACACTAAAGGACGCTGGTTCGCAAAAAGTTGCCGTTATCAAAGCGGTAAAAGAGCTAACTGGACTTGGTCTCGGTGAAGCTAAAGCGCTTGTTGACAATGCGCCAAGCCCGATCAAAGAAAAAGTCTCAAAAGACGAAGCCGAGGCTGCTAAAAAAGCTCTGGAAGACGCTGGCGCGGCCGTCGAACTGGCGTAAGCTTACTTCTACATATCTACGGAGATCGCATTGTTATTACTAAATTACCCCGCTCTAAAATAGGGCGGGGTAATTCTAGTGATGATGCTCTCTCGCGGAATCTTTCTTGTTGCCGATAAATAATATGTGCTCCAGGTAAATTTTGTTATACTGACCGTATGATTGCTGCTAAACTTTACGCGTTCTACGATTTACCGTTTTCGCACGACGTGTGCCACTTATTTGAGCATATCGTCATTCGCCGGTTTTTGCTATCGTTGAGAGCAGCTGGCCGGTCGCGTGCGTTTATCGGTAAGGTTGATGGCAATACGGTTGAATCAACAATATTCTTTCACGCTGAATTATACTCGGCTGAAGATATCGCACTTTTTGAGCAGTCGCTTTACGCGGAACAATCCAGCATTAACCAGCGCATTGTTGCAGAATCGCTCGCGCACATTGAAGCTGAATTGATGACTGTCGTCAATGTCCAGAGCGATGCTTTATTGATGAGCCAGCTCGCAGCATGTCAGCGCATTGTCGGTGGTGCAACCGGCGCACACGTCTCCGCTGACGACCCGCTTATTATCGCCGAGAGTCCTAAACTTTTTGATACCGCCGTACTCGCGATAGAGACAAGCGATGCAAGCGACGAGGCAACGAGATCATTTTTCTGTTTTTATCCGGCGCTACTAGATATTGCGCGCGATAGTGCGTTTGACGCGGCCGCTGCATATCCGCAGCGAAACGGCATTTTCACTGCATATCAGGATGGCAATGTAGTGCTGCAGCAATTTACGGTCAAAAAACCGTTTGATTGCCGCGCGGCGAAAAAACGAATCGCACACCATTTTCACGAAGTGCGCATTACTAATGAAATGCTTGAACCGCTCGTCCGTGTATTCAAAACACACCCAGCCTACACTGCTGTCCCAATGTATTTTTATGAAAAGACGCTTACGCGAACAACTCGTAATGAACTCGCCCAATCGATAACGCCGCAGGCTTTTCATGGCATCGCAGAATCTGCCCACATCTCCATACAGCCAGTGCCGCCTACAAAATAGCGACCACGATGCTGCACAAAAAATACAACGACTTTTCAGAAACTACTGTTATTCGTGTGGATAAACGATGCAATCCTTGACAGCAAACGATGAAAGCGTATAATGAAATTGATATTATCAAGAAAACATACAAAGGAATGCGAGAACCAGTATGTCAGAATTACCAGAAAAACAAGTCAAACGGCTTAAGTCGTTGATTCAAGAAGCGGAAACAAATTTAGCTGCCGCTAAAGAATTGCTCATGAGTATTTTGGGCGATGACGGGCAGATTGTGACACCGGTTAATAGTCGCGAGGATGTTACCGGAAAAATTATTGAGGGTGTGTTTGACGGGCAAACCATGGTCGGTCCAGACGGCAAGAATTATCCAGTGCCAGCTAACTATGCTAGCAAATCAAAACTGGTTGAAGGCGACATTCTCAAGCTAACCATTGCGAGCGATGGCGGTTTCATCTACAAACAAATCGGACCGGTTTCACGCAAGCAGATCATTGGTACGCTCGTTCAGCATGACGGTGCATACTATGTTGAAGCGCAGGGCAAAGAGTATCGTATCTTACTTGCGAGCGTCACCTACTTCCGTATTAACGTTGGCGATCAAGTTACTATCATCGTGCCGGAAGACGACCCAGATGCCAGCTGGGCAGCGGTAGAAGCCGCATTGTAGTAGATAAAAGATGATTCGTGAATTAGTTGATTTGCCGCTTGGAAAGTTTCTATTCACGAGAGTTAGCTTTGACGGCACGTGTAACGCTCCATATTTTCGACTGATGGATGCTGACGGTGTCTTTGTGTATGCTCGTCCTGTCGGTAACTTTACGCTGACGTTTGATCTAAGCCGCAAACGCTGTACTGGTTGGTATGATATGCGAACTGGCGAGTGCTATGAGTGTCCAGGCAAGCGCGATGTCTCTGAAAAATATGAACAGTGTCCTGAATGCCAACAGAAGACTGGCTTTAATCCAGCGTTCTACAACACGACAGAATTGAGTGTGCAACAAGCTGAACTCAACAAAAAACCGCATTTGTTGTACCTTGCGTATTTTTCATCAGAGACTGTTAAAG
>CAJPSU010000038.1 GCA_905373345.1 Candidatus Saccharimonadota bacterium | reverse complement strand
GCTGGCAGGTAGCTTGCTAGATCGCGCATGCCAGCGCGCGCTTGGCTAACTTTTGTGACGCCGTCGACGAGAAACGCAATATCTTTGCCAAACAGTTCAGTAATTTCTTCAAGCGTTGCGTCGGTGTCTTCAACCGTGTCGTGTAAGACTCCTGCAACGGCTGAATCAATATCCATACCCCAGTCAATGAGTGTCGCTGCTACCTGCAGCGGATGCGAGATGTACGGCTCCCCGCTTTGGCGCATTTGCCCGGCGTGCTGCTCGGTAGCATAATCAATAGCATGCGTGAGCAGTTCAACTTGCGTGTCGGTATAGTGCTCTCCGGCAAGTTTGATTAGCTCGTGCTTATCCATACTCTTAGTATAGCGAAAAGTTGCGAAAAATTCAGATTCGCGCTATACTAGAAGCTAAAGAGCTAGCGCTAAATCAAGGAGTGGGGATGACAGCGATAAAAATAGCAATCAATGGTTTTGATAGAATCGGGCGCAGCGCGTTCAAGATCGCGCAGGGGCGCAATGATGTTCATGTTGTCGCAATTCGGAGCGAGTACGACGTTGATACGACGGCGTATTTGTTGAAGCACGATTCCGTGTACGGTAATTATGCGCGCGCCGTGAAGCCTGAGGATAATTATATTGCTGTCGGCGAATCGCGGGTTGATATTGTGTCAAATTTGCAGTCAGTTAAAAAGTCGTGGCAAGACCGCATGGTTGACGTCGTGATTGATACGACAAATACCAATTCGGTGCGGTTGAAAGAGCATATTATAGCCGGCGCAAAGCAGGTCGTTGCGATGTCGACGGCGGACACGATTGAGACGATTATTATGGGCGTGAACGACGACTCGATCGGCTCGATCTCGCCGGTCGTCAGCGCTGGCGAGCCGGGTGCAGTAGCAATTGCGCCTGTACTTGCTGTACTTGAGCAAGCGTTTGCGCCGAAGAAATCAGCGCTTACGGTGATTGACGGCGGCTCGCCGGTTGACGATACGCTCCGTACGAAGCGTACGCAGCAACAGAATATTATTCCGGCGCCGTTCGCGGGGTTAACGCCGTCGCGCCAGGCGCTTGGACAGCAGGCAATTGACGGCTTGTCGATCCATACGCCAGTTGCAAATGTCGGGCTGGCGGTTATTACGGCAGTGCTTGCTGCACCGACAACAACAGCGATTGTAAATCAAGTATTTGAGCGTGCTGCTAAAGAGCCGTTTTATCAGGGAATTATCAATACGACTAATAAGCCGCTCGTATCATTCGATTTGCGTGGCAGCAGCTATAGTGCGACGGTTGATACGCAGCTGACGCGCGTAATTGGCGGCGACTTAGTGCAGTTGGCGGTATGGTTTGACAGCGAGTGGGGTTATGCGAACCGTCTCGTTGAGTTGTCTGTCGACGCTGGGCGCGTGGCGCGGAATCGTGCATAATCAATAACTTTACAGGGAGAGCAATAGCGCTTATACTTACTATTATGAAATTATTTCTCGGCGCCGATCATGGCGGATACTATCTAAAAGAAAAATTGCAGGCTTATTTGACAAAGCGTGGTTTTGAATGGGAAGATGTCGGTGATAAAGAGCTTGATCCTAACGATGACTTCCCGCAGTTTGCGCAAATGGCAGCAACCAAAGTGCTGGGCGAGGATGACGCGAACGACCCGCGCGCGATTCTGATTTGCACGGGCGGTCAGGGCATGGCGATGGCGGCAAATCGCTTCAGCGGTATTCGCGCCGCAGTGATTTGGGATAAATTTGAAGCGCATGAATGCCGCCATGATAACGACGCGAATGTATTGTGTCTGCCGGCGCGCGTCGTCGATCCGCCGGGCGAAGCGCATGATAATTGGAAAGAAATCGTTGACGAATGGCTTGATACGCCGTTTGCCGGCGCAGCGCGGTATATACGGCGAAACGCAGAACTGGACAAGTTTTAATGGCGCACATCGTTCCTTGTATCACCGTAGAGTCGGAAGACGATTACAAAGCGGCAGTTGAGCGTTTGTCGCCGTTTGCAACGCGCGTACATATTGACATTATGGACGGCGAATTTGCGCCGACTAAAAGTATTCCGGTTAATAAAATCTGGTGGCCGCAGGAATGGACGGTTGACATTCACGCTATGGTGGCGCACCCGAGCCAATACGTTCAAGCGCTGATGCAAATGCGTCCGGCAACGGTGATTTTCCATGCTGAGGTGAAAGAGGATCTTACGCCGGTTATTCAGCAGTTGAAAGCGGTTGGCGTTCACGCAGGCGTTGGACTGCTCAAACCGACAGTGCCAAATACCGTCACGGAATATATTGAGATAGCAGATCATGTCTTGGTATTCTGCGGTAATTTGGGATACTATGGCGGCAAAGCTAGCCTGATGCAGCTCGAAAAAGTGCGGTTAATCCGCAACATTCATCCCGACGTTGAAATCGGCTGGGACGGCGGCGCGAATCTTGAAAATGCGTTTAGTTTGGCTCAGGGTGGCGTTGACGTCATTAATTGCGGCGGTGCGATTTCGCAGGCGGCCGACGCAGCACAAGCCTACCAGCAGCTCGTGACTGAAATTAACAGAGAGAGTGTTATCTGATAGTGTACAGCGAAGCAGAAATTAAGCAGAAAGCAACACGTATGCGCCGAAATATTATTCGGATGCTTGAACATGCTGGCAGCGGGCATTCGGCAGGCGCGCTTGGCATGGCGGATTTAGTGGCAGCGCTGTATTTCGGTATTATGAATATTGATCCAAAAAATCCCGAAAATCCGGAGCGCGATTTGTTCATGCTTAGCAACGGGCATACTGTGCCAGTGCAGTATGCCGCGATGGCGGAAGCGGGATTTTTCCCCGAAAGCGAGTTAATGACCTTGCGCCAGTGGGGTTCGCGCTTGCAAGGGCATCCCGAGCGCATGATGTTGCCAGGACTTGAGACGACCAGCGGTCCGCTTGGCTGCGGTGTTGCGCAAGGCGCGGGCATGGCGTATGCGCTGCAGTACCTTGATAAGCAGCGTCATCGCTGGGTGTATGTTGTTACGGGTGACGGCGAGCTTGACGAGGGCAATATTTGGGAGTCGGCAATGTTTGCCGGCAAGTATAAATTAGCGCAGCTGATTGTCTTTGTTGATCGTAATAATATCCAAATTGATGGTCCGACGGAAGATGTTATGCCGCTTGAAAATCTTCGTGAAAAATGGGAAAGCTTTGGTTGGCATGTGCAAGAAATTGACGGCAACAACGTGCGTGCCGTGATTGACGCGGTGAATTTTGCAAAAGCGGTCGAAAATAAACCGTGCTGCATCATCACGCACACAATTCCCGGCAAGGATGTCGATTTCATGGAATACGATTACACGTGGCACGGTATCGCGCCGAATAGCGAGCAGGCAGAACAGGCGCTTGCCGAGTTACCGGCTAATCAGGAGGACGTATAAATGTACCCGCTTAACGATAATATCTACACCAATAACCCTGATGTTGAGCCAACGCGTACTGGGTTTGGACGCGGACTAAAGGCTGCTGGACAAGCGGACGAACGTATCGTTGGGCTGTGCGCTGATTTGGTAGAAAGCGTCAAAATGGATGCGTTTGCGCGCGAATTTCCCGAGCGCTATATTGAAGTTGGTATTGCTGAGCAAAATCTCGTGACGGTGGCAGCGGGATTAGCGCGCGCCGGTAAAATACCGTTTGCAGCCAGCTACGCGGCGTTTAGCCCCGGGCGCAACTGGGAACAAATCAAAACGACAGCGTGCCTGAATGATATGCCGGTGAAAATCATCGGCGGCCATAGTGGTAGTACGGTCGGCCCAGACGGCGCAACGCATCAGATGTTTGAGGATATTGCGCTTATGCGCGTATTGCCGAACATGGTGGTGATTTGCCCGGGCGATAGTATTGAAGCCGGCAAAGCAACCCGCGCGATGGCGCGCGATTCCCGTCCGAATTATTTGCGCGTAGCTCGCGAAAAAACGCCGATTTTCAGTACAAACGCTAGTCCGTTTGATATTGGAAAAGCGTATGTACTGCGCGAAGGCAGTGATGTGACGATTCTGAGTACGGGTATTGAAACGCCGTACGCACTGCGGGCAGCAGATGTGTTGGCGCGTGATGGTGTGCAGGCTGAGGTTGTACACGTACCGACAGTGAAGCCGCTTGACCGTGCAACGATTACCGCAAGTATTAAGAAAACTGGTCGCGCAGTAACGTGCGAAGATGCGCAGGCTGCTGGCGGTTTTGGCGGCGCGGTCGCTGAACTGCTGTGCGATGAAATGCCGGCACCTTTATTGCGTATTGGCGTGCAAGATCGCTACGGCGAGTCGGGTAAACCGCTTGAAGTCCATCAAAAGCTTGGATTGGCAGACGATACGATTGTTGTCAAAACAAAAGAATTTATTGCGCATTGTCCGCAATATCGCGCTGGATTTTAAGTGGTAAAATATTTGATTAGCTGCGTAAATATAGCCTTTCTATTGTGGAATGATTAGTCAATATAGTTACGTCGATAAACCATAAGTGATATACTAGACGCTAGATAACCATAACAGCGTTTAGGAGAAGCCTATGAGTCTGATTGCCGAGCAAATCTATGAAAATACCGCGCGCGCGCGCGAACTAATGCACCGCAGCCGCCAGGAGGGCTTTGCGGTCGGGGCGTTTAATATTGATAACCAAGAAACATTGCAAGCGATTTCGCAAGCAGCGCAAAAGCTGCAAGCGCCGGTAATGGTTGAAGTGAGCGCCGGCGAAGTTAAGACGATGGGCGGCTGCCAAAACATCCGCGACATGGTGAGTAATTACCGCAGTACGTATAATATAGAGATGTATATCAACCTTGACCATGCGCCGACGGTTGAACTGTGCCAGCAGGCGATTGACGCTGGATTTGAATTTATTCATATTGATATTTCGCAGGCGAATCATGATGCGACGCTTGAAGAAATTATTGCGAAGACGAAAGATGTCGTGGCGTACGCGCGTTCAACCGGCGCGCTTGTCGAGGCGGAAGAGCGCTATTTCTTCGGTGATTCAAATGTGCACAAGGAAGCGATTGACTATGAAGAGGTGAAAAAATGGAACACCAAGCCAAATGAAGCGCGCGATTTCGTGGCGGCGACGGGAATTGATACGATGGCGGTGCAAATCGGCAATCTGCACGGATTGTATCCCGTGCCGAAAATTTTAGATTTAGACTTGCTGCGGGAGATTCGTGCGGCGATTGACTGTCAGATTAGTTTACATGGCGGCAGCGGCACTCCGCTCCATTATTTTGAAGATGCGGCAAAAATCGGTGTCAGCAAGATCAATATCAATAGTGATTTGCGCTATGCGTTTCGTACGACGCTTGAGAAAGTGCTGCGCGAAAATCCTGACGAGTACGCGGTGTACAAATTGATGCCGCAGGTGTGCGCGGCGGTGCAGGCGGTTGTTGAAGAAAAAATTCAGGCGTTTGGCAGCGTGGGTAAGGCGGCGTAAGTGGTAAAAGTTTTAGCGATCGGCAAGGGGACACAAGACGTATTTTTGCGCAGCGACGAGTTTGACCCGCACACGCGCGGCAAAAAAGTCTATACTGAAATCCCACTCGGACTCAAAATGGAAGTCGACGACGTTACGTTTAGTACGGGCGGTAATGCGACGAACGTGGCAACAACGCTAGCGCGCCAGGGGATTGAGACAGCGTATATGTGGGGGCTGGGTGAAGATCCGGCGAGCCAGTCGATTTTGCACGAACTTGACCGCGAGGGTGTTGATACGCGCCATGTTGTACAAGATCCGCATTATCAGTCAGGTTACTCGGTGATTATGATTGCGACGAACGGGGAGCGTACGATTCTCAACCACCGCGGCAATGCGTTTGGGCGCAGCGGGCGGCATAATTTTAATTTAACAGCAATTGAGGGTTACGATTGGATTTATCCGACGAGTTTAGGCCATGGCGGTTTGAAATTGCTACGCGAAATTATTGATGCGGCAGAAAAATATGGCGCGAGTGTGATGCTTAATCCGGCTGGTCCGGAGTTGGCGGAAAAAGACAAATTAATTCCGCTACTTGAAACGGTTGACGTACTCATTACGAATAAGGAAGAGATGCAGCAACTGGTGAGCGGTAAGACTTGCGAGGAGCTGGCGCTGCACGCGCTGAATTATGTGCCAGTTGCGATTGTAAGCGATGGTCCGAACGGCGTAGTCGCGACCGACGGTAAAACGATTGTGCGCGCCGGTATGTATGAGGATGTGCCAGTAGTTGATCGGACGGGTGCGGGCGATGCGTTCGCGAGCGGCTTTCTGAGCCAATGGGCGCGTGGTAAAAGTTTGAAAGATTCAATTATTTTCGCAAGTGCAAACAGCACAAGTGTCGTGACAAAAATTGGTGCTAAGGCTGGTATTTTGCGCCGCGGCGTGCATTTGCACGATATGCCAATTAGCGAAAAACCAATTGCAAGATAGGAGGAGGCGATGAAGTATCAAATTTGCGTATCAGGTGCGGCATCTGGCGAAACTGTGATGGCGTCGAACGATTTAGCGTTTATGCTCGGTGCGGAGATTGCGCGCGCCGGTAAGACATTGCTAACGGGCGCGACAACCGGATTGCCGCATGCTGCTGCGCGCGGGTTCAAGAGCGTTAGTAATACTAAAGGCGTGTCGGTGGGGTTTTCGCCGGCGAGCAGTTTTCGCGAGCATGTATCAACCTACCGGTTGCCGACCGTAGAGTTTGACTATATCAATTTCACCAGCATGGAATATGTCGGGCGCGACGTGTATTTGGTACGCAGCGCTGATGCAGTGATCACGATCGGCGGGCGCATGGGCAGCTTGCACGAGTTTTCAACGGCGCTTGAAAGCCGCAAAGTGTGCGGTATCTTGGTGGGCAGCGGCGGGCTAGAGGATTATGCGGCGCAGCTGCTTAAAAACGTTGAAGCGCCAGGCGCAAAAGATGTAATTTATGAC